>CAMCWS010000006.1 GCA_945882755.1 Bordetella parapertussis
CTGATACCGCACCGACTGCACCGTGAAGCTGTTTCAACGCCGCCAACGCTCTTTGTTTGGCGAAATTCTCGATTGGATGCTCACGCCATTTTTGCTGCTGTGGCCCATCACCTTTGGCTTGACTTGGCTGATTGCCGAGGGCATTGCCAGGGTGCCCTTCGATCGCGGCTTGGGACACAACGCCCGAGCATTGGCGCAACTGGTGCAAAGCGACGATCAATCGGTGCGCTTTGCTTTTCCCCAGCCAGCCCACGAAATTTTGCACGCCGATGAAACCGATCAGGTGTATTACCAAGTCTTGGGCGCCAAGGGTGAGTTTTTAAGCGGCGACAGCGAGTTACCGCTGCCGCAAGATGATGAAAAACTGGTCACCGACGAACTGCGCATGCGGGACGATATGCGCCAAGGCGTACCCATACGCGTGGCCTACATCTGGGTGCGGGTCAAACCTTCCTCGGCACGTCCAGCGCTGGTGCAAGTCGCCGAAACATTGGAAAAACGCTCGGTGCTGGCCAATGAAATCATCAAGGGCGTGATGCTGCCGCAGTTCGTCATCTTGCCGCTGGCCGTGTTGCTGATTTGGTTGGCACTGGCGCGTGGCATTCAACCGCTGAATGAACTGGAACAGCGCATTCGCCATCGCAAGCCTGACGATATGAGCCCTTTGGATGAAAGTGTGGTACCTATCGAAGTCTCGCCACTGGTGTCCTCCATCAACGATTTGCTGCAACGCTTGCAAGACTCCATCGCTACCCAAAAACGGTTTTTGGCCGATGCAGCGCACCAGTTGAAAACCCCGCTGGCGGGTCTGCGCATGCAAGCCGATTTGGCCTTGCGCAAAGACGCCAATGCCGATGATTTGAAGCAGTCGTTGCACCATATTGGTCGCGCCAGCATTCGCGCCACCCACACCGTGAACCAACTGCTGGCCTTGGCTCGCGCCGAGAGCAGTGGCGAACCAGTGACCAAACAAACTTGCGACCTGAGTGCGCTGACCATGGAGGTGGTGAAAGACTGCTTGCCGCGAGCTATGGACAAACACATCGATTTGGGTTTTGACAACGCTTGCGACTCGGCTGGACTGCAAGGCAACCCCACCTTGCTCAAAGAGATGGTGCGCAACCTGATTGAAAACGCTTTGAACTACACACCGTCCACGCCTGAACACCCGGGCGTGGTGACAGCGCGGGTCTACCGCAACGCCAAACATGCGTTGGTGTTGCAGGTGGAGGACTCAGGGCCAGGCATCGCTGAGGCTGAGCGTGAACGTGTGTTTGAGCCTTTTTACCGTGTGCTGGGCACCGAGGCCGATGGCTCTGGCTTGGGTTTGCCCATCGTGCTTGAAATTGCCCACAAGCACGGCGCCACCGTGGATTTGCAAGAAACCCATCCAGGACACAAGCCACCCGGGGCGCAATTCAACGTGGTGTTCGCACAGCCCTAAGCCGCCGCTTTGGCGAAGGTCACCACATGGTCGACCTCTGCGCGTATGCCTATCCACTCGCCTAGGTGATGGTCATGGTGACTGGGCACATGGGCCATCAGGGTTTGGCCGCTGTCGAGCAACAGCGTATACAAAAACTCCGATCCGCGAAACGCTTTCCGGATGATTTGCGCTTTGACCAGCGCGGCATCGTCGTGGACGATATCGTCTGCACGCAAGAGTACATCGCATGCGCCCATCTGCGGCGCTTGCGCATGGGCTGCCATGGTTTCGCGCAATTCACCCAGCGGTGTATCCAGCACAACGTCCTTTCCCTCTTGGCGCAGGGTGGCAGGTGCAAACACGCCGTGGCCGATGAACTCCGCTACAAAGCGGGTGGCTGGGCGGTGGTACAGATGGTAGGCGTCGTCCCACTGCTCTAGCCGGCCTTGGTGCATCACCCCAATCACATCCCCCAGCGCAAACGCTTCGAGCTGGTCGTGGGTAACAAACAAAGCGGTGGTGTTGGCCATCTTGAGGATGGAGCGCAGCTCATGTGCCAAACGTTCGCGCAAGTCAACGTCTAAATTGGAGAAAGGCTCATCGAGCAACAGCAACTGCGGTTGTGGTGCCAAGGCACGTGCCAAGGCCACCCTTTGCTGCTGACCGCCCGAGAGTTCATGGGCGTAGCGCTGGCCACTGTTGTCCAGCCCCACCAAAGCCAACACATCTTTAACCCGAGCACGCTGCCTGTCCAGCGGCCAACGGTGCAAGCCAAAGGCGATGTTTTGCGCCACATTCAAATGCGGAAACAGCGCATAGTCTTGGAACACCATGCCAATGCGGCGCTCCTCAGGGGGCAGATGGACGCCATGGCCGCTGACAACCACACCATCGATAGAGATGTCTCCGGCACTGATTTTTTCCAAACCCGCCACGGCCCGCAGCAGCGTGGTCTTGCCGCAACCCGAGGGGCCGATCAACACGCCCATTTGCCCGGCTTGCAGTTGCAGGCTCACGCTGTCTACCGCTGCGCGTTGGCGGCCTGGGTAGTGCACTTGCAAGGCTTTGACTTGGAGAAACATGCTGCGGATTGTAGGCATCTGCTTTTTCTCAAACACCCGCTGCCTACAATCTCCCTTTTGATACCGTGTCGCTTGCTGCGACGACCCCATGCGCCTGATTTCATTGTTGCGGTTGTTGGTAATTGTGCTGTTGGCCATGCCGGTGCTGATGGTGCTGGCTGCTTGGCTGCAATGGAACGAGGCTTCAGCCGACGTTTTGCTGGGCATGGCCAGCACGGTCTTGCCCAGCTATGTGGTCAGCAGTTTGGGCCTGTGCTTTTGGGTAGCCATTGGCGTGATCAGCATGGGCAGTGTCAGCGCGGCGGCCGTCACCTTGTTTGATTTCAAAGGGCGACGCACTTTGGAGTGGGCGCTGCTCTTGCCCTTGGCCATGCCAGCGTATGTGGTGGCTTATGCCTACAGCGATTTTTTGCAATTCAGCGGACCCTTGCAAACCGCACTGCGTGCAGCGTTTGGTTGGCAAGGTGCGCTGTGGCCTGATGTGCGTAGCCTGTGGGGTGCGGCAGCAGTGCTCAGTTTTACGCTTTACCCCTACGTTTATTTGTTGGTTCGCGCCGCTTTGGTGGAACGTGCGCCCCAGTTGATGGAGGCCGCTCGCTTGCTGGGTGCCGATTTGCCACGCCGTATTTTTCGCGTGGCACTTCCTCTGGCGCGTCCTGCGATTGCCGCCGGCACAGCTTTGGCGTTGATGGAAACCCTGGCAGATTTTGGTGTCAGCAGTTATTTTGGGGTGACCACGTTTTCCACCGGCATTTACAAAGCGTGGCTGGTGATGGACGACCGCGTCGCTGCTGCCCAGTTAGCGACTTTTTTGTTGCTGTTGGTGGCTGTGATGCTGCGCTTAGAACAAAAAGCCCAAGCCCGATTGCGCTTTGCCAGTCAACGCAGCATGGGTCGCGGCGCTGAGTCACAGCCTTTGAAGCTAACAAGTTGGCCAGCGGCTTTGGCTTTGCTGCTTTGTGCCTTGCCGGTGCTGCTGGGCTTTGTCTTGCCACTGTTGATCATGGGCCATGCCCTGTGGGTCCATAGCCAAAGCGTCGCGATGGATTGGCTGAAGTTTTCCAGTTGGATGGGCAACAGTTTGTACCTGGGTTTGTTAACCTCGGTGCTGGCGGTGGGCATGGCGCTTTCATTGGCTTTCAGCCAGCGGGTTCATCCCGGCGTTTGGCATCGTTTCAGTACCCAAGCGGTGGGTTTGGGCTATGCCGTACCCGGCGTCATCATCGTGGTGGGCTTGTTGTTGCCGATTGGCTGGTTGCAGCAGGCTTGGCCCCAAAGCCAAGCGGGCTACTGGTTAACCGCCACCATCTTGGGCTTGGTCTGGGCCTACCTTGTGCGCTTTATCGCAGTGGCGTTGCAAGCGGTGCAAACCGGCTACACCCGCATCCCCCTCAGCACAGATGAAGCTTCCCGCACTTTGGGGGTGTTTCGCGCCGCTTTATTCACCCGTGTGCATTGGCCATTGCTCAAACGCTCTACCGCGGCGGCCTTGCTGTTGGTGTTGGTAGATGTCATGAAAGAGCTGCCTGCCACCTTGGTGCTGCGCCCCTTCAATACCGACACCTTGGCGGTCATGGCCTACCAGTTGGCAAGAGATGAGCGCCTGGGGGAAGCGGCCCTGCCGTCGCTGGCGCTGGTGCTGGTGGGCCTGTTACCGGTGATGCTTTTGAGCCGTACTTTGCGAAAAACCTGATATTTCAGTGGTTTTTTGATCTAACGCAAATGCGAATAGTTCGTATTTGGTCTATGATGACCCTTCATTAACAGAAAGCTCATCATGGTTTCTAAGCTGGTTTTTACTGGTTTTACCCGTCGCGCCTTGGGTGCATTGGCTTTATTGGCCGGTTTGAGTGGCGCCTCCCAAGCGCAAGAAGCAGAGCTCAACCTCTACTCCGCCAGGCACTACGCCACCGACGAAGCCTTGTACGCCGACTTCACCCGCGCCACCGGCATTCGCATCAACCGCGTCGACGCAGATGACGCCGGTATCTTGTCGCGCCTCAAAGCAGAAGGCTCGGCCTCGCCTGCCGATGTGATTTTGTTGGTGGACGCCGCGCGATTGTGGAAAGGCGAAGTCGAGGGCTTGTTTAAACCCATCCATTCAAAATTACTGGAAAAGGCCATTCCAGAGCACTTGCGGGCCCGTTCCCGCGCCGAAGGCACGTCTTGGTTTGGGTTCTCAACCCGTGCTCGCGTCATCGTGTATGACAAATCGCGGGTCAAGCCAGAAGACGTTGACAGCTATGAAAAGCTCGCCCTGCCTGTGAACAAAAACAAGCTGTGTGTGCGTTCGGGCTCTCACCCCTACAACCTGTCATTGTTCGGCGCCATGGTCGAGCATCTGGGCGCTCCCGCCACAGAGGTTTGGCTCAAAGACCTGGTGGGCAATATGGCACGCAGCCCCAAAGGCGGCGACACCGACCAGATCAAAGCGGTTGGCAGCGGTGAGTGCGGCATAGCGCTTGCCAATTCTTACTATGTGGCGCGTCTGCTTCGCTCTGGCGCACAGCAAGACCAGGCCCTGATGCAGCGAGTGGGGGTCATCTTCCCCAACCAAGCGAGCTGGGGTACCCACATGAACATCGCCGGCGGCGCCGTTGCGCAATATGCCAAACACCCCGCCAATGCCCAAAAGTTTTTAGAGTACTTGGCCAGCCCTTCCGCGCAAGCCTATTTTGCTGATGGCAACAACGAATGGCCGGTGGTCAAGACGGTGCAAATCAACAACCCTGCTTTGCAATCCATGGCCGGAAAAAACTTCAAGACTGACCCCTTGCCCGTGAGCTTTATTGGCATGAACCAAATCAAGGTTCAGCAAATGCTGGACCGCGTCGGTTTTCGCTGATGCACACCCTCACTGACGCGGATTGACTGACAACAATCGCAGCGCCTCGGGTCGCAACTGCTCCTCAACGCGCTGAGGTTCACGCGGGTCGTTAGGCGCCCAGCCAAACATGCGCAGTCCACCCGTCGACCACGCCCAAAACAACAGATTGGCCATTACCAAAGCCAGCGCCAGCGCAGTGATGTATTTCCTCATGCGGCACCCACAGCCAGTCGCACACTGACCTCGTCGCTGCTCACCGCTACACGGCCTTGCGCAGTGTCGACTTGCAGCACGCCGTTGGCGTCCACGCCACAGCCCACGCCCTCTTGCCCACTGCTCAAGCGCAAAGCCTGACCGCGCAGCACATCACGCTTGGTAAACCGCTCTTTAAATGGCGCAAAGCCTTGCGCCTCAAACAAGCGCAGGCCATCCACCAAGGGGGCCAGCAAACGCTGCAACACATCGGGCGGCAGTAAGGCCTCGCCCATCCATTCGCGCAAACCTGCAGCAGGGGTGCTCAATGCGCCATCCAAAGGTCCAAGCAGATTGATGCCCATGCCGATCACGGTGTAGCGAGAAGCGCTGTTGTCACCTTCAACCCACACCGTTTCAATCAGCATGCCCGCCAGTTTGCGCGGCGCTTGGGGTGCGTCCACCCACACATCGTTGGGCCACTTCAAACCCAGACCAAGGCTTTGCTGAGGGTCCAGCGCCTCGGCCAGGCACACCCCAACCGCCAAGGACAGCCCAGACCAATCGGGTGGCGCCAACATCAGGCCCAAAGAAAAGGTAAGGGCGTCCGCTCGCTGCCCCTGCCAAGTGCGGCCTTGCCTGCCCCTGCCCGCGGTTTGCTCCTCGGCCACCAACAGACAAGGGCGGGTGTCGCCCAAACGGGCTCTGCGCATGAGTTCGCTGTTGGTGGAATCGATGGAAGGCAAGACCTCGGCATAAGCCTGTTCGGCCAAAGGCTTAACCGCAGCTTGCAATGCTGTCAGCGGCCAATGCAAGGAAGCATTGCCAGCGCGCATTAAGACTTAGGAGACAGCAAGGTGCCGCGACACACGCGGGAGCCGCAATGGCAAGGGTAGTCGGCCAGCAAAGTGGCAGTGTAGGGCTCGTCAATCACCAAGCCGTAGTCGTAATTGATCTCTTCACCCGCTTTGATTTTGCGCAGTGTGCGGATGAAAATGCGTTCGCCGGCTTCATCGGCTTCGCAGTTGGGTGCGCAGGAGTGGTTGATCCAGCGTGCATCATTGCCGCCATAAAGTGCATCGATCACATGTTTTTTGCTGACATGAAAGTAAAACGTGTGGTGCGGGTCTTTAGGATTGTGGGGGTGGCGTTTTTGCGCTTTTTTCCAACTGATCACCTCACCGATGTATTCGATCAGGATTTCGCCTTTGGCGATGTCTGTCAGGGCAAACACCCCTTTGCCGTGAACGCCTGAGCGGCGCACCTGAATGCGTTTACCGCTGTTACTAGATGAGGTCATGGGAGCCTGTTGGAAAATTCTGCTATGTTGAATACGTACATGTGCGCGCGTGCGCGCGAGACAGCGGATTGTAGACAAGGAAATTTCGCATGAGTAAGACACTGGTCATCGCCGAGAAGCCATCCGTGGCGCAAGACATCGTTCGCGCCCTCACACCCAGCGCGGGCAAGTTTGAAAAGCACGACGATCATTTCGAGAACGACACCTTTGTGGTCACCAGCGCGGTGGGCCATTTGGTGGAAATCCAAGCGCCCGAAGAGTTTGACGTCAAGCGTGGTAAGTGGAGCTTTGCGCATCTGCCGGTCATCCCGCCTTACTTTGACTTGAAGCCGGTCGAGAAAACCAAATCCCGCCTGGCTGCCGTGGTCAAACAAGCCAAGCGCAAGGACGTGAGCGCCATCATCAACGCCTGTGACGCGGGGCGCGAGGGCGAGCTCATCTTCCGTTTGATCGAGCAATACGCCGGCGGCAAAAAGCCCTTGGACAAACCAGTCAAGCGCCTGTGGCTGCAGTCCATGACGCCCCAAGCCATCCGCGACGGCTTTGGCAGCTTGAGAAGCGCCGCGCAAATGCAAGGCCTGGCCGACGCCGCCCGCAGCCGCTCCGAGGCCGACTGGCTGGTGGGCATCAACGGCACCCGCGCCTTTACCGCCTTCAACTCGCGCGATGGCGGCTTCTTCCTCACCACCGTCGGTCGGGTGCAAACACCCACGCTGAGCGTGGTGGTCGAGCGCGAAGAGCTGATCAGGAAGTTCATCAGCCGCGACTACTGGGAAATCCACGCCAGCTTTGCCGCCACGGCCGGCGCTTATGCCGGCAAATGGTTCAACCCCACGCACAAAGCCAACGCCGACGACAAAGAAATCAAGGAAGACCGTGTCTGGTCTTTGAGCGAGGCGCAAGCCATCGCGGACGCGGTGCGCAACCAAACCGCCACCGTCACCGAAGAAAGCAAGCCAAGCAGCAAGGGCAGCCCGGGTCTGTTTGACCTGACCACCTTGCAGCGCGAGGCCAATGGCCGCTTTGGCTTCTCGGCCAAAACCACGCTCTCCTTGGCACAAAGCCTGTACGAGCGCCACAAGGCGCTGACCTACCCGCGTACCGACTCCAAGCACCTGCCCGAAGACTACCTGCCCACCGTGAAAGACACCATGCAAATGCTGGCCAACAGCGGCATGGGCCACTTGGCGCCGTTTGCCAAAACCGCCATCGCGCAGGGCTACATCAAGCCCAGTAAAAAGGTGTTTGACAACGCCAAGGTCAGCGACCACTTTGCCATCATCCCCACGCTCGAAGCACCCAGCGGTTTGTCGGATGCCGAGCAAAAGCTCTACGACTTCGTGGTGCGCCGCTTCATCGCGGTGTTCTACCCCGCCGCGCAGTTCATGGACACCACCCGCATCAGCCAAGTAGCAGCGGCAGGCAAGACCCAGCACTTTAAAACCACCGGCCGCGTGTTGGTGGAGCCGGGTTGGCAAGCGATTTACGGCAAAGAAGTGGACGAGGAAGAAGACAAAGAGTCTGGCAAGATTTTGGTCAAGCTCACCGCGGGCGAAAAGCCCAAGGTGAGCGAGGCCGACCCCAAGGGCCTGAAAACCCGCCCACCGGCTCGCTACACCGAGGCCACTTTGTTGGGCGCGATGGAGGGTGCGGGCAAGCAGGTGGAAGACGACGAGCTGCGCGAAGCCATGCAAGAAAAGGGCTTGGGCACGCCAGCCACCAGGTCAAGCATCATCGAAGGTTTGCTCAACGAGAAATACATGCTGCGCGAAGGGCGAGAGCTGATCCCCACCGCCAAAGCGTTCCAGTTGATGACGCTCTTGCGTGGCTTGGGGGTGGAAGAACTCTCACGCGCCGACCTGACTGGCGACTGGGAGTTCAAACTCTCGCAAATGGAAAAAGGCCAGTTGTCGCGCGAAGACTTCATGAAAGACATCGCCGAGATGACCGGTCGCATGGTGAAAAAGGCCAAGGAATACGACCGCGACACCATCCCCGGCGACTACGCCACCCTGACCACCCCTTGCCCCACCTGTGGCGGCGTGGTGAAAGAAAACTACCGCCGCTACACCTGCATCGGCAAGCCTGGCGCGGTGGCCACCACCAACGCAGACGGGGAAATTGAAGGCCCAGGCTGTGGTTTCTCTTTTGGCAAAACACCGGCTGGGCGCACCTTCGAGCCCGCCGAGGTAGAGCAGTTTTTGCACGACAAAAAGATTGGCCCCTTGGAAGGTTTCCGCTCCAAAGCGGGTTGGCCCTTCACCGCCGAAATTGCCTTGGTGTTCAACGAAGAAGAGAAAAACTGGAAGCTGGAGTTTGACTTTGGCGACGACAAAAACGCCGAGAGCGGCGAGATTGTGGAGTTTGGCGAGGCCGAAAACTTGGGCGCTTGCCCCAAGTGCGGCTCTGCGGTGCATGAGCACGGCTCTAACTATGTGTGCAGCAAGTCCGTGCCCACCAACGCCCAGCCCACGCCCAGCTGTGATTTCAAAACCGGCCGCGTCATCTTGCAACAGGTGATTGAGCATGATCAAGTGAAGAAGCTGCTCTCGGAGGGCAAAACCGATTTGCTGGAGAAATTTGTCTCCATGCGCACCCGCCGCGCCTTCAAAGCCTACCTGAGCTACGACGCCGAGGCTGGCAAAGTGAGCTTTGCCTTCGAGCCCAGCAAGTACCCGAAAAAAGGCGGCGCACCCACCACCCGCGCCTTGGCCAAAGCCGCAGGCAAAACCATGCCTGGCAAAAAGACGCCAGCGGCGAAGAAAACTGCGGCAAAGACAGCCAAAGAAGCCAAACCCAAAGCCCCACGCAAAACCGTTGCGGGCAAAGCGCCCAGCTCGGCTTTGGCAGCGGTGATCGGCCCCGAGGCCGTGGCCCGCACCGAGGTGATGAAAAAGCTGTGGGACTACATCAAAGCCAACGGCTTGCAAGACCCCAAAGACAAACGCACCATCCAATGCGACGCCAAACTCAAAACCGTGTTCGGCAAAGACGCCGTAGGGATGTTTGAGTTGGCGGGGTTGATTGGGCCGCATTTGAGCTAGGCGCGTCATTGCGCTAACTCGTCATTGCGAGGGGCTTTAGCCCCGAAGCAATCTCACCACGGCGCCTGAGCAGGCTCGGCCTCGCCTCCATGCTTGCACAACGTCGGCTGCGGCCGACCTGCCTCATGCGCCTTTGGCGGGGTGGGCGTTCCGCACATACCCTAGCTGGATCAGTCACACCCCTTGAACTGTCGCGCTTGGCAATCCCGCGCTAATTTTTGCGCATCGCCGATTTGTTGTGGCGTCATCTGCTTGGCGACAATGTCGCGATTTTTGACTGCGCCTGTAAAGCCGTTTACCGTGCTTAAGTGATACCAACTGTGCGCTTTGACATAGTCTTGCACTACGCCTTGCCCTTTGCTGTACAAATTCCCCAAATTCAACTGTGCGGACTCATTGCCCTGCTGGGCAGCAAACCGGTACCACTTAGCCGCTTCAGCATAGTCTTGCACCACGCCTTGACCGTTGGCGTACATAGTACCTAAATTACTCTGTGCGGATGCATCGCCCTGCTCGGCAGCAAGCCTGTACCACTTAACCGCTTCAACATAGTCTTTCTTAACGCCTTTGCCAGTGTCGTACATGAACGCCAAGCTGTTCTGTGCTGACACATCGCCCTGCTCGGCAGCTAGCTTGTACCACTTAGCCGCTTCCGCATAGTCTTGCACCACGCCTTGGCCAAGTATGTATGCATCGGCAAGCCCTCTTTGTGCCCACGCTTCGCCTTCGATGGCCAAGGGATTAACCATCTTCACAACTAATTTGTAGTCTTTGCGCTCATAAGCTGCCTTGATGTCTTCCTTCGGGCCGGCCCACGCTAAGCCAGCCATAAGCATGGCGAACAGTGCGAAAAAAAGGTGGTGTCTCAATGCCTTTTGTGGTTTTGTGATTTTCTGCATTTGCAATCTCCTATTGCATGTGATTAGTTGATATTGGTTTTTCTAGTAGTCTGACTATTCATCGGCTTTCAGGGCCGGTTGTTCAATCTGAATCATTTGCGCGGGTCCATTCCTTATTCATTTCCAACAAAGCCCTGTCTCTCTCCAACTCCGCTTGCAATTGCGCCTCTGTGGGCATGACCGCTTGGTATTTGCTGGCGAACAGTTGGGCTTTGTCGGCCAGCAGCGAGTATTTGGCGACGGCCGCATTGCGCTCTGAGCAAAGAATCAGCCCAAGCGTTGGGTTGTCGCCCTCGTTGCGGTGCTGCTCGTCAAACACGCGCACATACATGTCCATTTGCCCCACGTCTTGGTGCGCCAACTTGCCCACCTTCAAGTCCACCAGCACAAAGCACTTGAGCAGGTAGTTGTAAAAAACCAAGTCGATGAAACAGTCTTCGCCTTCCACCCGCAGGTGTTTTTGCCGTGCGACAAAGGCAAAGCCTTTGCCCAACTCCAGCAAAAAGGTTTGCAACTGGTCTAGCAGGCCCTGCTCCAGGTCTTTTTCGTACAAGGCTGGCACAGCGGGTGCGCCTAAAAACTCCAATACATAGGGGTCGCGGATGAAGTCACGCGGATCGGGGGCTGCGTCTTTGGCGATGTGGTGTGCGGCCTCGTCTTTCAGCTGCGCTTTGTCAAGGTCCTGCGTGCTGAGGAGGCGCTCGTAATACAGGGTGGATATTTGCCGCTCCAACGCGCGCACGCTCCAACCTTGCTCGGCGGCTTCTTTGGCGTACCAGTCGCGGGCTTGAGGGTTGTCGATGCGGATGAGGCACAGGTAGGCGCTCCAACTCAATTCGCGAGACAGCGTCTCTCGAATTGGAAACGCCAAGAAAAGCCTGCGCATATTGCGCAAGTTGCTCACATCAAACCCCGCGCCAAACTCCTCGCTCAAGCGCTTGGCCAACTCTGGCAGCACCTGTTTGCCATAGGCAGCCCGCTTTTGCCCACCTTGTTCGTCTTCCACAATCATGCGGCCGATGTGCCAATAGGTCTGCACCATGGCGGTATTCACCGTCTGCCGCACCTGCGCACGGGCAGCCAACAGTAAGGCGCGAATGGCTTGGTGCAGGTCGGGTGGCAGGGGTTCAGGCAGCATGGGTCGGGTCATAAGACCCAATATATTAGCTATTTAATATAAATAAATTGTATTTTTAGTATGTTTTGTGCGTAATTTTAAACTTCATGCTGAAAAAACAGCAATTCGGTGTGCAGAACATGGTGGCTAGATTGCTTCGTCGCTTTGCTTCGTCGCTACGCTCCTCGCAATGACAGCTCCTAGCAATGACAGCCCCTCGCAATGACCAATTCTTGTAATGACCACGCTTCATTATTCAAAAAACCCAACCGCATACAATCGCCGGTTGCCTGAATCTGGAGAATTACTGTGTTCATTTCATCTGCCTTCGCCCAATCTGCACCCGCAGCCACCTCCGGTGGCGACCTCGGCTCTTCTCTCATGAGCATGTTGCCCTTGGTGCTGATGTTTGTGGTGCTCTATTTCGTCATGATCCGCCCGCAAATGAAGCGCCAAAAGGAACTCAAAGCCATGCTTGATGCACTGGCCAAGGGCGACGAAGTGGTTACATCTGGCGGCATGCTCGGCAAAATCGCCCAGCTTGGCGACAACCAAATTGGCTTGGAAGTGGGCAACGGCGTGACCTTGCAAATGCAGCGCTCAGCGGTGGTGCAAGTGCTGCCCAAAGGCTCGATCAAATAAACCCCAACTTCCGCATCATGAACCGTTACGCTCTTTGGAAATACCTGGTCATCCTGATCGCTTTTTGCGTGGGCGGTTTGTACACCTTGCCCAACTTTTTTGGCGAAGCACCGGCGGTGCAGGTTTCTCCGGCACGGGCCAGCGCCAAGGTAGACACCGCCACCTTGGGCAAAGTGGAAGAGGCGCTCAAAGCCGCGTCGCTGACGCCGTCATTGATCGGCCTTGAAAACAACTCGCTTAAAGCACGCTTCGAAACCACCGAACAGCAACTTCAAGCCAAAGATGCGATGCAACAGGCGCTCAACCCTGACGCAGCTAACCCCGCCTATGTGGTGGCGCTGAACTTGATACCGCGCACGCCCACTTGGTTGTCGGCGCTGAACGCCGCACCGATGTACCTGGGGCTGGATTTGCGCGGCGGTGTGCATTTCATGCTGCAAGTTGATATGCAATCGGCTTTGACCAAAAAGCTGGATGCCTTGGGCGGCGACTTGCGCAGCGCTTTGCGCGAAAAAAACCTGCGCCACAACGGTATTTCGCGGGAAAAAGAAACCATTCTGATGGGGTTTCGCGACCAAGCCACAGCGGATGCGGCACAGTCGCTCATGCGCGACCAGTTCCCCGACTTGGTGTCCACCCTCAGCCCGCAAGGCGATGAAGTCAAGCTCAGCGCCAACTTGAAGCCCGAAGCGGCCCGCAAAGTGCAGGATCAGGCTCTCAAGCAAAACATCACCACCTTGCACAACCGAATCAACGAACTGGGTGTGGCTGAGCCGGTTATCCAACAACAAGGCTTGGACCGCATCGTGGTGCAACTGCCCGGTGTGCAAGACACCGCCAAAGCCAAAGACATTTTGGGTCGCACCGCTACGCTTGAAATTCGCATGGTCGAAGAAAGCAGCGAAGCACGGTTGGCCGAGGTGGGCAGTGGTCCGGTGCCTTTTGGCGCAGAAAAATACTTAGACCGCAGTGGCCAAGCGGTCATCGTTAAAAAGTTGGTGGTGTTAACGGGTGAAAACCTGACCGACGCCCAACCCGGCTTTGACAGCGAAACCCAAGAGGCGGCGGTTCACCTGACCTTGGACGCCAAAGGCGCTCGCATCTTCAAAGAAGTCACCCGCGAAAACGTGGGCAAGCGCATGGCCATCTTGCTGTTTGAAAAAGGCAAAGGCGAAGTCGTTACCTCGCCCGTGATCCGCAGCGAAATTGGCGGCGGACGGGTGCAAATTTCAGGTCGCATGACCACCGTGGAAGCCGCCGACACCGCTTTGTTGCTGCGTGCAGGTTCTCTGGCCGCACCGATGGAAATCATCGAAGAGCGCACCATTGGCCCCAGCCTTGGCGCTGAGAATATCGCCAAAGGTTTTGACAGCGTGACTTGGGGCTTTGTGGCCGTCACGATCTTCATGTGCATTTATTACGCCTTGTTTGGCGTGATCTCCAGCATTGCACTGGCCGTCAATTTGCTGTTGCTGGTGGCAGTGCTGTCCATGCTGCAAGCCACCCTCACGCTGCCAGGCATGGCGGCGATGGCGCTGGTGCTGGGCATGGCGATTGACGCCAACGTGCTGATCAATGAGCGTGTGCGCGAAGAGTTGCGCAACGGCGCGGCACCTCAAACCGCCATCCACATAGGCTACGACCGCGCTTGGTCAACCATCCTGGACTCCAACGTCACCACCTTGATTGCTGGTTTGGCATTGTTGGCCTTTGGCTCAGGCCCCGTGCGTGGTTTTGCGGTGGTGCATTGCTTGGGCATTCTCACCAGCATGTTCTCCGCGGTGTTTTTCTCACGCGGCTTGGTCAACCTTTGGTATGGCCGCCAAAAACGTTTGCAATCGGTCTCGATTGGCACGGTGTGGAAACCTGACTCCGCCACCCAAAACGTGATTGCCAAAGCCAAAGCCGATTAAAGAAAGCCTGATATGGAATTTTTCAAAATCCGCAAAGACATTCCGTTCATGCGCCATGCTTTGGTGTTTAACGCGGTTTCTTTGATCACCTTTTTAGCAGCGGTGTTTTTCCTCTTCAGCCGTGGCCTGCATTTGTCGGTGGAGTTCACCGGCGGCACCCTGATGGAGGTGAGCTTTTCGCAGCCTGTGGCGATTGACCCCATGCGCGAGCGCATTGCGGCCTTGGGCATCAACGATGTGCAAGTGCAAAACTTTGGCTCTGCGCGGGACGTGCTGATCCGTATGCCGGCTGCCAAAGGCAGCAACACCGCAGAACTGAGCAACAAAGTGTTTGCCAGCCTCAAAGAGATGGACGCCAGTGCGGAGTTGCGCCGCACCGAGTTTGTCGGCCCGCAAGTCGGTGACGAGCTGGCCATCGATGGTCTTAAAGCCTTGGCCTGTGTGGTCATTGGCATCATGATTTATTTGGCTATTCGTTTTGAATGGAAATACGCGGTGGCGGGCATCATTGCCAACTTGCACGACGTCATCATCATCTTGGGATTTTTCGCTTACTTCCAGTGGGAGTTTTCGCTGCCGGTGCTGGCTGCGGTGCTCGCGGTGCTGGGCTATTCAGTCAACGAGTCGGTGGTAATTTTTGACCGGGTGCGAGAAAACTTTCGCCGCTACCGCAAGATGAACACGCTGGAAATCATCGACAACGCCATCACCTCCACCATCAGCCGCACCATCATCACCCATGGCTCAACCCAACTCATGGTCTTGTCCATGCTGCTGTTTGGCGGCGCAACACTGCACTACTTCGCCTTGGCGCTGACCATCGGCATTTTGTTTGGCATTTACTCTTCCGTGTTTGTCGCTGCAGCGATTGCCATGTGGTTGGGCATACGCCGTGAAGACTTGATCAAAACGGTGAAAAAAGACGGTCCTGACGAAGACCCTAATGACCCGAATGCGGGTGCCGTGGTTTAAGAGCGATCAGTGCGCGATGCGCGCCTCTTGATCGTCGCACAACTCATCGAGCACCAGCGCATCGGGTTCGATGCCGGCACTCCAGTAAACCATCAAGACGATGATTTTCAAGTCGTCTAAGCTGATGGGGTGGGTCGTCACCGCCATGGCGCGGTCCACCACAATTTCGCGAACCTGCGGCGGCAACACACCTGCGCCTTCCATGAAGGTGATAAAGCCCAACCCAGCGGCACCCAGCTGCTGTTGCTCAGCCACGGAATACACACGCATGCTGGTGGGTGACTGCACATAAGCAGTTTCCCAAGCGGTTTTGGGCGCATTAATTTGAATGGTTTCTGCGTTGTTGGCAGCGGTGTGTAAACCCGCGAGCCAAGACAGCGCTTGCTCGATTTCATCGGCGTCAAAGCCAGCGGCACTGAGTTTGCGCCCTAGAAGGGGTAACTCTGGACAGGCCTCGCCGCGCCAGTAGTGTTCGTAAACATAAACAAGGACATCGAACATATGCAGGGAATATACCTTGTTTTATTTACCCCCTTTATCGGCCAAGCCTAAGGCTTATTTTGAGTGCCAGACTCACCCACATGCTTTGGGGCTAAGGGGTTTTACTCAGGTACAGGCGTTGGTAGTTTCCAGCTGCAGTGATAGCCACACAACCTTGGTCTTGCATCAACTGCAACAGCGCAAGCACTTGTGCCACCGGCAAGTCGCTGCGCATGACCAACACATCCAAATATTGCGCATCGTCGCCCAAGGCTTGCCACACCGCCTGTGCGTTTTCGTCTTGCAAGATGGCTGGTATCGCCGGCTCCAGCGACATTGCTTCGAGGTTTGCTTGCGGGGGCAACTCTTCGCTGATGTCTTGGATGTTCTCGACCAATTTGGCACCTTGGCGCAGCAAGGCATGGCAGCCACGCGACAAAGCCGAGTGGATAGAGCCAGGAATGGCAAACACCTCCTTGCCTTGGTCCAGCGCCAGTTGTGCGGTGATGAGTGAGCCCGATTGCAAAGCCGCTTCCACCACCAACACGCCTTGGCTCAAACCGGCAATCAAGCGGTTGCGCAATGGGAAATGGTGGGGCAATGGTTTGCTGCCTATAGGTTGCTCGCTCAAGACCCAGCCGTGCTCGGCAATCTCTTGGGCCAAGCCATGGTGTTGGCGTGGGTAGACCTGATCTAAACCCGTCCCCACCACGGCCACTGTCGGGCAATGTTCACCCCGATCGGCTTGCAAAGCGCCTTGGTGCGCTGCGGCGTCTATCCCCATGGCCATGCCAGACACCACAGCATGTCCACCGGCGCACAGCTTGTAGGCAAATGCACGGGCGTTCTCACGTCCTTGGTGCGTGGGATTACGGCTGCCCACCACCGCCAAAGCGGGGCCCAAAGGTCGCTGCAACTGCCCACGCGCAAACAACACTGGCGGCGCATCGTGCAAGGCCAACAGCCCAGCCGGATAAGCCTTGTTGTCCCACGTCCAAACCTCATGGGCTATGCCTTGCTCCGCTGATGCCAACCAAGCGCTGGTGCGTTGGCAATGGGCTTGCCATTCAGGGGGGTCTGTCATCAAGGCTTTGGCCAGCGGCTCCCCCAGCGCTTGCACCAAGGTGTCAAAGGGTTGCGCCCAAATGGCAGGCAAGGAACCACATACCCGCCAAAGTTTGCGCATGCTTTGCGTCCCCAAGCCGGGTGTGAGTAACAAGCGCAAAGCCAGCGCCCAGTCGCTGCTGCAAAGGTTTTGTGGTGTATACGCTTGACTTTCAGTGGCAGGTAAGACGGGTTGAGACGAAGACATGGTGATGGCTCTCCAATGAAAGTCACCAGCATAAAAACCGCCGAGGCTCATCAGGTGAAGGCACTGTTCGCTTATTCCTCAGCCACACTTCACCCCTTGGTCCAAAAAAGCGACAATACAGCCCCATGGCAATACTCACCATTCTTTCCTACCCCGACCCCCGCTTGCACACCGTGGCTAAACCGGTTGCCGTGGTGGACGAGCGCATCCGCACCCTGGCAGCCGACATGATCGAGACCATGTACGAGTCCAAAGGCGTGGGGCTGGCCGCCACCCAAGTCAATGTGCATGAACGCGTGGTGGTGATGGATGTTTCCGAAGAACACAACCAACCTTTGGTGATGATCAACCCAGAGTTGCTGTGGCAGAGTGATGAGCGCATCAAGGGTGAAGAGGGTTGCCTGTCGGTTCCTGGCGTATTTGACAGTGTTGAACGCGCTGCGCAGGTCAAGTTACAGGCTTTAGATGAGCATGGGCAGATGCAAACCTACGAAGCCGATGGCTTGATGGCGGTGTGCATTCAGCACGAGATGGACCACCTCATGGGCAAGGTGTTTGTCGAATACCTGTCCTTGCTCAAACGCACCCGCATTCGCGGCAAACTGGTCAAAGCGCAACGCGAACTCGAGCGCTAAGCCATGCGCTTGGTCTTTGCCGGCACGCCGGTCTTTGCGCAACAAGCGTTGGCCGCTTTGCACGCTGGCGGCCACGACATCGCCTTGGTACTGACCCAACCCGACCGCCCAGCAGGGCGCGGCATGCAAATGCAAGCTTCTGCCGTGAAACAGTATGCGCAGCAACATGGTTTGGCCTTGGCCCAGCCCACCAGCTTGCGCTTGGATGGCAAATACCCCGAGGAAGCTGCCGCCGCCCAAGCAGCCATTGCCCATGCCAACGCAGAGGCGATGGTGGTGGTGGCTTATGGCTTGATCTTGCCAAGGTGGGCGCTGCACAGCGTACCCTTGGGTTGCCTCAACATCCACGCCTCACTGCTGCCGCGCTGGCGCGGCGCAGCACCCATACAACGCGCCATTGAAGCGGGGGACAGCGAAAGCGGCGTGTGCATCATGCAGATGGAAGAGGGCTTGGACACGGGTCCGGTGCTGTGGCGTCAATCTGTGGCGATTGCCGACGCTGAAACCAGCGCCACGCTGCACGACAAGCTTGCCACCTTGGGTGCTGAAGGCATTTTGCAAACCTTGGCGCAACTGCCTCAGCTAAGCGCAGTGGCTCAGCCAACTGAAGGCGTCACCTACGCCGCCAAGATCGACAAACAAGAAGCGTTGATCAACTGGTCGCTGTCGGCCACGGTGCTGTCGCGGCGCATTCGTGCCTTCGACCCCTTTCCTGGCGCACATACGCTGTGGCAAGGACAGGCCTTGAAGGTCTGGTCCGCCATGGCTTTGCCTCAAACCAGCGACCAAATCCCTGGCACCGTGCTGCAAGCCAGCGAACAGGGCTTGGATGTGGCCTGCAGTGAAGGTGTGCTGCGGCTGCTGCAGTTGCAAAAGCCTGGCGCAAAACGCTTAGCCTTTGCCGAGCTGCTGCGCGGCCATGCCGATTGGCAAGGCGTGGTCCTCGGCCAGTGAAACTGCCCGCATGTTTTTAGACCCCGCCAACTTTCGCCATCCTGCTTTTCGTAGGGGTATGGCTGACGCCTTCAAAGTAGCGCCCGGCATTTGGGCTTGGGGTTTGATGACCGGCGTTTCCATGGTGCAAGCCGGTTTGGGTCCCGCCATGTCCACTTGGATGACCTTGCTGGTGTATGGCGGCAGTGCGCAATTGGCGGTCACGCCTTTGATGGCTGTTGGCACACCGGTATGGGTGCTGTTGGCCACCGCGTTTTGCGTGAACTTGCGCTTTGCCGTGTTCAGCTTGCACCTGCGTGGCTACATGATGGCGTGGCCGCGTTGGCAACGCCTCACTATTGGCTACATGATTGCCGACTTGAACTATGTGCAGTTTGTGCAAAACCACCCCCAACCCGCGACCGATACGGCGGGCCAACGCGCTGAAATGGCCTACCTGTGCGGCAACTGTTTTTTGACGTGGATGGGCTGGCAAGTCGCCAGCATCTTAGGCATTGTGTTGGCCAGCCAAGTGCCGCTTGCGTGGGGTTTGGGGTTTGCAGGCGTGCTGGCTTTGGTGGGCATCCTCTGCTCGCTGGCAAGCTCGCGCATGCGCACCGTGTCTTTGGTGATCTCCGGCGCGGCTGCTGTGGCAGCGTATGCACTGCCCTTGCGCTTGAACATCTTGGTAGCCATTGCCGCCGCCGTGGCCATGTGTTTATTGATTGAAAAAACCGCTGGATTGAACAAGGCTGCGCATGATTGATGTGTTTCAACTTCTTACCCTGTTGGGTTTGGCTGCCATGACGGTGCTGACGCGTTGTTTTTTCTTTATTTTGAACCGCGAATTGCCTTTTCCTGCATGGGCGCAACGCGGCTTGCAATACGCCCCCATCGCCGCACTGGCGGCTGTGGTGGTTCCTGAAGTGATGGTCACGCAAGGGCATTTGATCAGCACTTGGCTGGATGCGCGGCTCTTGGGCGCGGCGGCTGGCGTGGCCTATTACGCCTACCGCCGAGGGCAGGGCCAAGCGGTGCTGGGCACCATTTTGGTAGGTATGGCGGTCTATTTGCCGCTGCGCATTGGGCTGGGTTGGTAAGCGCGTCATTGCGAGCGAAGCGAAGCAACCTCGTCATTGCTGGGAGCACAGCGACGAAGCAAACTGACGAAGCAAACCTCCCACAACACCCGTGCCGCAGGTCGGCCGCAGCCGACGTTGTATCAGCATGGAGGCGGGGCCGAGCTTGCGGAGCGGGTATTTGCAGAAGATTGCTTCGCTTCGCTCGCCATGACGAAACCGCTCAATGGCGAACCATCGCAATGGCGATCCTTAGCAATAACGAACCCGCTCAATGACGAACCCTCTCGATCGCGATATAGGCCCTAAAATGCGGCGCTAATAACACACCAAAGAGACAAGAACATGAACATCATCCGCTTCGCAGATCTCTGCGCCCAAGAAAAAGCCCAAGGGCAACGCGTTTTCATCCGTGCCGACCTCAACGTGCCTTTTGACGACCACGGCCACATCAGCGAAGACACCCGCATCCGTGCGTCTGTGCCCTGCATCCAAATGGCACTGGCCGCAGGTGCGGCGGTGATGGTCACCAGCCATTTGGGCCGCCCCACCGAGGGTGAGTTCAAGCCCGAAGACTCTTTGGCACCTGTGGCCAAGCGCTTGGGTGAATTGCTTGGCCGCGAAGTGCCGGTGTTGGCCAATTGGGTGGATGGCGTGACCGTCGCTGCAGGCCAGGTGGTGATGCTGGAAAACTGCCGCGTCAACAAAGGCGAGAAGAAAAACAGCGAAGACTTGGCCCGCAAAATGGCCGCGCTGTGCGACATCTATGTCAACGACGCGTTTGGTACCGCCCACCGTGCCGAGGGCACAACCTACGGCATCGCGCAGTTCGCGCCCATCGCCTGTGCCGGCCCCTTGTTGTCGGCCGAGATCGACGCCATCAGCAAAGCCTTGGCCAATCCCAAGCGCCCACTGGCCGCCATCGTGGCCGGCAGCAAGGTCAGCACCAAACTGACCATCTTGCAAGCGCTGGCCAAGAATGTGGACCAACTGATTGTGGGCGGCGGCATTGCCAACACTTTCATGCTGGCGGCGGGTTTGAAGATCGGCAAGTCCTTGGCCGAACCCGACTTACTGGGCGAAGCCAAAGCGGTGATCGAGGCCATGAAGGCACGCGGTGCTGAAGTGCCCATCCCCACCGATGTGGTGTGCGCCAAAACCTTTGGCGCGGATGCACCCGCCACGGTGAAACAAGCCCACGAGGTGGCGGATGACGACCTGATTTTGGACATCGGCCCCGAGACCGCGCAGCGCTTAGCCACGCAGCTCAAGTCGGCCGGCACCATTGTGTGGAACGGCCCCATGGGCGTGTTCGAGTTTGATGCGTTTGAGAACGGCACCAAGGTGGTGGCCCATGCCATTGCCGACTCTGACGCCTTCAGCATCGCAGGTGGCGGCGACACATTGGCCGCCATTGCCAAGTACGGCATTGAATCGAAGATTGGCTATATCTCAACAGGCGGTGGTGCGTTCTTGGAAGTGCTGGAAGGCAAAACCCTGCCCGCTTTTGAGATCTTGATGAAGCGCGCCTAAACGTCATTGCGAGCCTAAGTCGTCATTGCGAGCCTAAGTCGTCATTGCGAGCGCCAGCGAAGCAATCTGTGGCTTAAGGCGCGAACTGCTTTTTGCAGCGGTTAACGATATAAAACTTGAAAAACAATTTGTCTTGCCCGTATTTTTCGGTGGCAAAGTCAAGCAAGTGGTCAATTACCCAGGTTTTGATCTGGGTGTCTGACGCCAAGTCTTGCGCACTGAACGAGCGACTTTGGCGAAGCGCTTGTTCTTGGGCCAAAGCGGTTTGCTTGAAAGCCTCATGGCGTGGCTTGAGTTTGTCTAAACGCTCAGTTTGCTCGGCGGGGTTGTTGCGGGTCTCGTACATCAGCAGTTTGATGGCGTCGCTGTAAGCCTCGGTGGGCACGGCGTAGCTGGTGGCGGCCTCTGCACAAACGGTGACAGCACTGCGAACAGGGGCGGCCTCTTGGGCAAAACTTGGAGAAACCACACCCAGCGATGCGATGGCGCTGAACAGCGCAAAGCGCACGCTGGTCAACATCAGGTAGAAGCGGAAGCCATCGCGGGCTGACTGGTGGCACGCCCTTTGTAATCGGTCCAGCATTGGCGGGTGAAGTCATACAGCTTGCAGTCACGTGCAGTTTGGAAGTACCAACGCCAAGAGAAGGGCTGAACGATGATGCGACCCGGCAACAAGGTTTCGAGCTTGTTTTGCGCTTGCTTAAGGTGATAAAGGGGGATGCTCATGTCCACATGGTGGGCTGTGTGTTCCATGATGTGGTGCATCAAGGCGCCAATTTTCAGCGGGAAGGTCAAGTGCACCGTGGTGGAGACAAAGGGCTGAGCTTTGGCCCAAGCGCTGCGGTCATCATGCCAAGACACTTTGACATGGGTGTGGTGCACATACACCACAAAACCAATCATGGCGCACCAAAACAAAAATGGCACCACCACACTGCACAACAACACCAAGGCAATCGACTGTTGGGTGGCAATGGCCGCCATCACCATACCACCCACCCAGACCAAGGCAAAAGCGCTGATGAGCAAGCTGTCTTTCACGAAGATGGGGCGACGCGTAGGCATTTCTTTGGCCGTGGGGAAGACCATTTTTTTCCACCAAATTTCGATCATGTAGTAAAGGCCAGGTGCCCAACCACTGCGGTAAGCGCGGTCAAGCAAACGGCCCATCCATGACAACTTGGCAAACTCTTCTTGGGTGAGGGGTGCCCAAACAAAGTCGAAACCCTTGAGGTTGGTGTAGCCGTGGTGCACCACGTTGTGGCCAATGTCCCACAGGCTGAAGGTGGTGAGCGAGGGCAAAAAGGCGATGCGGCCCACCCATTTGTTCAGGCCGCGGTGGGGTGTCAGACTTTGATGACAAGCATCGTGGCCAATGATGAACAAACGACCGATGGTGAAACCCATGGCAACGCCACACAGCAATTTGGCCCAAACCGCCTCAAAATACACCGTTCCCGCCAAAAAAGCGCCCCAAATCACAAAATCCAAGAGCAATAAAGCTAAGGCGCGAAGGGTAACGCGGTTGGACAAGGGGATCAGCCACTCGCGAATAACCTTGCGGTGGGGCATGGGCTCATTGAGAGGAATAGGTTGTTCTTGGATATCCATATCTTTTAGATTGTAACGACTGAGCCTGTTTGGCACCTTACCCCTACCAACGCATGGGCAAACGCCGGCAAACCCTGTACTGTTTGTCGGGTTCGCGCACTACATAACCCCCTTGAACCAGTTCTTTCATGATGCGACTGACCATTTCGCGGCTGCAGCCAATGTGTTGCGCCATTTGGGCGTGTGTCATGGGAGCAGACGCCAAGGCCACCGTTTGCGCCGGCATTTGCTGGCGTTGCAGCAAGGCGCTCAGTCGGGTGTAAGCGTCAGAAAACAAAGCCAAACAGGTAGTTTGGGTGGCCAAACGCAAGCGCTGCAAAGCCCGTTGCAGCAAAGCCATGGCCAAATGGGGGTCGTTCTGCAACAACACCCGCACACTTTCTGCACTGACCACGGCACAGACGGCAGGTCCCAAGGCGATGACACTTGAGCAATGCTGTCCACCCTCCAAGGCCAACAAACCCAATAAATCGCCACAACCGGCCATGGACAAGGTGATTTCGCGCGGCTTGCTGTCTTGCGACATGGCAAATTCGCGCAAGTTGCCATGCAGCACCACATAAAGCTGTACCCCCACATCACCTTCTTGGATCAGCAAGGTATTTTTTCGGTAATGCCGCACCTGCCCTTGCAGCGCCAATGTACGCAAATAGTCTGGTGCCAGACCGTCCAACAGGGAAGAAGGCGTTGTAGAAGAATGGTTCATGGCGTCAATGTAGAGCTGGGATTGACGCGGCGGTGTACCCCAAACTTTCGATTTTTGTGCGCGCCGCTTTAACCTCGTGGGAGAATATGCCGGTCACCCACCAGAGACCTTTTATGCCAAAACACGCCACCAAAATTGTTGCCACCTTGGGTCCTGCCTCGAGCGACCCTGTCTTGCTTGAAAACATGATCCGAGCAGGCGTGAATGTGGTGCGCTTGAACTTCAGCCACGGCGTGGCGCAAGACCATATTGACCGAGCCACACTGGTGCGCGAGGCGGCCCACCGTGCTGGCAGGGTGGTGGCCATCATGGCTGACTTGCAAGGCCCCAAGATTCGCGTGGGAAAGTTCGCCCAAGGCAAGGTGATGCTGGAAGGGGGTGCCAAATTTGTTCTTGATGCCTCACGCACCGAGCTCGGCGACTTGCAAGGCGTTGGGCTGGACTACAAAGAGCTGCCACGTGACGTCAAAGCCGGCGACTTGCTGCTGCTCAACGACGGCCTCATCGTTCTCACGGTGGATGCCGTCAAAGGCGAGCAAGTGCACACCACGGTGAAGATGGGCGGCGAGTTGTCCAACAACAAAGGCATCAACAAACAAGGCGGCGGTTTGACCGCGCCAGCCCTCACCGCCAAAGACATGGAAGACATCAAAACCGCCATGGCCTTCCAAGCTGACTATGTGGCGGTGAGCTTCCCCAAAAGCGCGACAGACATGGAAATGGCTCGTCAACTCTGCAACGTGGCGGCCGAACCCTTCAAACACAAGCCCGGGCTGATCGCCAAGATCGAGCGCTTTGAAGCCATTCCCCATTTAGAAGAAATTTTGGCTGCCAGCGACGGCATCATGGTGGCTCGTGGCGATTTGGCGGTGGAAGTCGGCAATGCGGCCGTTCCCGCCTTGCAAAAACGCATGATCAAAATGGCACGCGAAATGGACAAAGTCGCCATCACGGCCACGCAAATGATGGAGAGCATGATCACCAACCCGGTGCCCACCCGCGCCGAGGTGAGCGATGTGGCCAATGCGGTGCTCGACGGCACCGATGCCGTCATGCTGAGTGCCGAGACTGCGGTGGGCAAGTACCCGCTGGAAACGGTGCAACAAATGGCGCAAATTTGCTTAGCGGCCGAAGAGGCTGAAGTCACCGTTCTCGACAGCGACTTCACCGGCAAAACATTTGCTTTCATTGACCAAACCATTGCCATGGGCGCACTCTTTACCGCCCACCACCTCGGCGCCAAAGCCATCGTGGCGCTGACCGAGTCAGGCTCTACACCGCTGTGGATGAGCCGCCACCACATCCGCATTCCCATCTATGCCTTGACCACCAAAGTCACCACCCAAAGACGCATGGCGCTTTACCGCAATGTGCGGGCTTTGTTGATGGACACCAGCACCGACCGCGACACTGCACTAGCGCAGGCTGAAGCACATTTGAAAGACCGCGGCATTGTGGGTGTGGGCGATGTGTACGCCATCACCTGCGGCGAACCCATGGGCTCGCCTGGCGGCACCAATATGCTGAAGATTTGCCGCGTTGCCTAAGCTTCAAAGAGCCGTAGGTCTGTACTTTTAAAATTCTTTTTTTGACTCGTTAAGGAAAAACCATGGCCTTGGTTTCTATGCGCGAACTGCTCGACCACGCAGCCGAACACCAGTACGGCATCCCCGCTTTCAACGTGAACAACTTAGAGCAAGTGCAAGCTGTGATGTCGGCGGCTGATGAGGTCGGTGCGCCGGTCATCTTGCAAGCCAGTGCAGGTGCGCGCAAATACGCAGGCGAGTCCTTCATCAAGCACCTGATTCAAGCCGCGGTTGAAGCCTATCCCCATGTGCCTTTGGTGATGCACCAAGACCATGGCCAAAGCCCAGCAGTTTGCCAAGGCGCCATCGACTTGGGCTTCTCCTCGGTGATGATGGACGGCAGCCTAGAGGCCGATGGCAAAACCATTGCCAGCTTTGACTACAACGTCAACGTCACCCGCGAAGTGGTGAACTTGGCACACAAACTGGGCATCACCGTCGAGGGCGAACTGGGTTGCTTGGGGTCGCTTGAGACCATGAAGGGCGACAAAGAAGACGGCCACGGCACCGACGCCACCATGACGCGTGAGCAGCTGCTCACCGACCCCGAAGAAGCCGCGCAGTTTGTCAAAGCCACGCAGCTCGACGCTTTGGCGATTGCCATTGGTACCAGCCACGGCGCCTACAAGTTCACCCGTGAACCCACGGGTGATATTTTGGCGATTGATCGCATCAAAGCCATTCACCAACGCATTCCCAACACCCACTTGGTGATGCATGGCTCCAGCAGCGTGCCACAAGACTTGCTGGCCACCATCAACCAGTACGGTGGCCAAATGAAGCAAACCTTCGGTGTTCCCGTGGCTGAAATTCAAAAAGCTATTCAGATCGGTGTGCGAAAAATCAATATTGATACCGACATCCGCTTGGCGATGACGGCAGCGGTACGCAAATTTTTGGCTGAAAACCCCGACAAATTTGATGCCCGCGAATGGCTCAAACCTGCGCGTGAAGCGGCCAAGCTGATTTGCAAACAACGCTACATCGAGTTTGGCTGTGAAGGTCAAGGCGCAAAAATCAAAAACACCCCTTTGCAAATAATGGCGGCCAAATACCAACAGGGCTTGCTGGCGCAGGTGGTGAATTGACCCCCACGCTGCACACCCACACCCTCGGCTCACTCCCTCTGCTGGCTCGCGGCAAGGTGCGCGACAACTACGCCGTGGGCGAGGACCGCATCCTCATGGTGGCCTCGGACCGCATCAGCGCGTTTGATGTGGTCATGGGCGAGCCCATTCCTGGCAAGGGCGCACTGCTCACGCAAATGGCGCTGTTTTGGTTTGACAAGCTGGGGCATATTTGCCCCAACCACTTGACCGGTGACGCCCCTGAGAGCGTGGTGTCGGACGCTGAAAAACCGTTTGTGGCACAACGCTCGATGCTGGTGCGCCGCTTAAAGCCCATCCCCGTCGAAGCGGTGGTGCGCGGTTACTTGGCGGGCAGTGGTTGGAAGGAATACCAAGACAGCCAGTCGGTGTGCGGTGTGCCACTGCCTGCGGGCTTGAAAAACGCCTCCCGCCTGCCCGAACCGATCTTCACGCCAGCGGCCAAGGCCGAGGTGGGCGAACACGACGAGAACATCAGCTTCGAGCAAACCGTGGCCATGATTGGGCAGGATTTGGCCGAGCGCATCCGCAGCATCAGCATCGCTTTGTATGAAGCGGCATACGACATCGCGGCGGCGAAAGGCATCCTGATTGCCGACACCAAGTTCGAGTTTGGCTTGAGCCCCGAAGGCACGCTGGTGCTGATGGACGAGGTGTTGACGCCCGACTCATCCCGCTACTGGCCGGCGGACGCTTACCGCGAAGGCGCCAACCCACCGAGCTTTGACAAACAGTATTTGCGCGACTGGCTGGACGCCGCACAGGTAGGCGGCGCGGCGTGGAACAAAACCGCGCCAGCGCCGGTGCTGCCCCAAGAGGTGATTTCGCTCACGGCGGACAAATACCAAGAGGCCTGGGCGAGGTTGAGGGATTGAAGTTTTTTGACATTGATCTAAACTCAATTCATGAATAATGCCTTGGAATCCATCGCCCACTTGGGGAAATTTGAACGCCTGCAGCTGGCCGAAGATTTGTGGGACGAATTCGCCAGCACGCTCTCCCAAGAGCCGATTGCGCCAGACGTGTTGGCTGAATTAGAGCGCCGCGCCCAGTGGCGCGATGACAACCCAGGGCAGGCCAAAACATTGGCTGAAATAGCGAAAACTTTGGGTGTTCATGTGTGAAATGGACCGTCCAGTTTGAGCACCCTGCTCAGATAGAGTTGGCAGAGGCTTTCCATCACTACAACCGTTTATCGTTTGGTTTGGGCGGCGACTTTTTACGACTGGTTGCCGCCGCCGAAGAGCGCTTGGCGCATAACCCCTTGGCTTACCCACCCACCGGCTTGAGGTTCAGACGCATACTGTTGAGGCGGTTTCCCTATTCGCTTCACTTTGAAATATTGGAAGGCCAACGGGTCTCTGTATTGGCTTGCTTGCATCACAAACAAAGCCCTAGGCGGTGGCCTTAAGCGCCGTCACTTCAATTTCAATCTTCATGCGTGGGTCTAGCAAGCCAGCCGTGATCACCATGGCCGCCGGTTTGGCTTTGCCAAGGTACTTTCGCAGCACCGGCCAACAGGCTTCAAAGTCTCGGCCATCAGGCAACACATAGTTCACCCGCACCACGTCGTCCAAAGTGCAACCGGCTTGCGCCAAAGCGGCAGCAATATTTTGGAAACACTGCTCGGTCTGCGCCACCACATCGTCAGCAATGGTCATGGTGGCGTAGTCAAAACCCGTAGTGCCCGACACAAACACCCAGTCGCCGGCCACCACAGCGCGTGAGTAGCCTATTTGCGCTTCAAAAGTGGAGCCAGAGGTGATCCATTGGCGCTTCATGGTGTCTCCTGGGTTTGTATCGACAGTTTGCTTCAGGCCTTTGGCCTTCGCGATGACGCTAATTCAAGGCCATGCTCAAGCGACGGCGGTACTTGGATATCAACTCCACCTGCGGATCTTCTTGGGCAGCGGCTTTGCCGGTGAGTTCAATACCACCGGCCGATTTGCCCGGCACGGCGGCTTCGCCCTTGGCCTTGGGAGGCGTTAACAACTCCAAGATGGCGACGATGTTTTTGCGTGCGGCTTCTTCACCCCAAGCTTTGTCGCGCATCACAATTTCCAACAACTCGTCCATGGCAGCTGTCCATTCGGCAGCGGCCATGAGCAAGCGCGCTTTGGCCAAACGGGTGTCGAAATCGCGTTTGTTTTGGGCGATCAAGTCATCGAACTGCGGCAAGGTCCAGTGGGCACGTTCGTCGGTATTGGCGAAATGCAGCGCCTCGCCCCAGTGCTTCAAAGCATCAAAACGCAGTTGCAAGGGAATTTGCGCCAAAGCGGGTGCCAAGGCGGCTTGGGCTTGCTCTAACTCGCCCATGGCCATGAGCAGCTTCACATAGTCATAACGTGCATCATCATTGGCGGGGTTGATCGCCAAGGCCTCTTGCAATTTGGACAAGGCCGAGCCGGTGTCGCCTTGGGCCAGCAAAGCTTCAGCTTCGCTTAGGTCTTCTTGGGCAATCAACTCACCCTCGCTTGGCAGGTGTTTGTCCAAAAACTCGCGTACCTTGCCCTCGGGCAAAGCGCCCATGAAACCATCGGCAGGCTTGCCGCCCATCATCAACACACAGGTGGGAATGCTGCGAATACCAAAGGCTTGGGAGAGTTGCTGCTCGTCATCGGAGTTGATCTTGACCAACTTGAAGCGGCCGCCGTAATCGACCTCCAATTTTTCCAATACAGGGCCAAGTGACTTGCATGGACCGCACCACGGCGCCCAAAAGTCCACCAACACAGGCACTTGGGTGGAAGCCACAATCACTTCATCTTCAAAATTTGCAACGGTCACATCAATCATGGGGCGGTTTCCAAAGGGAATAAAATCTATTTTCTCTTAACCGCCTAGCTTACCCGCAGTTCACACTGCTTCACCTTATGAACCCTGTTCTCATCGGTGTGGTCATGGGCTCCAGCTCCGACTGGGACACCATGCAACACGCCTCGCAGATCCTGCACGACTTTGGTATCGCATTTGAAACCAAGGTGGTGTCTGCCCACCGCATGCCTGACGATATGTTTGCCTACGCCGAAAGCGCCCAAGCGCGGGGCTTACGCGCCATCATCGCAGGGGCGGGCGGCGCAGCCCATTTGCCTGGCATGTTGGCTGCCAAAACCACCGTCCCTGTGCTGGGCGTGCCGGTGGCCAGCAAACATTTGCAAGGCGTGGACTCCTTGCACAGCATTGTGCAAATGCCCAAGGGCGTGCCGGTGGCCACTTTTGCGATTGGTGCGGCGGGTGCGGCCAACGCGGCTTTGTTTGCGGTGGCCCTGCTGGCGCATGACAACCCCACCTTACTTGCCGCCTTGCAAGCATTCAGGCAACAACAAACCGAGGCTGCACGCGCCATGACCGTGCCTCCTGCAGCGTGACGCCTTTGAAACCCGGCGCCACGCTGGGCGTCTTGGGCGGCGGTCAATTGGGTCGCATGTGGAGCCACGCCGCACAAGCGCTGGGCTATCGCACCGCGGTCCTCGACCCCGACCCGAACAGCCCTGCAGGGCTTGTCAGCCATCTGCATGTCTGCACCGATTACCTAGACGCTGCGGGTTTGGCGCAAATGGCCACGCAGTGCAACGCGATCACCACCGAATTTGAAAATGTCCCTGCCGAGGCTTTGCGCCAGTTGGGCTTGACGCTCCCTTGTGCGCCCAGTGCCGAGCCGGTGTCAGTGGCGCAAGACCGTGCGCGTGAAAAAGCGCATTTTGTAAATTGCGGTGTGCCGGTGGCGCCTCATGCGGTGTTGCACAGCCTTGATGAAGTGCAACAGGTGGAAGCCAAGCTGCTCCCCGGCATTTTGAAAACCACCCGCTTGGGCTATGACGGCAAAGGGCAGGTGCGCGTAGAGACCTTAGCCGAGTTGGCTGCGGCTTGGCAACAGCTGCAAACCTCGGCAACCCCGACTGTTTGTATTTTGGAGAAGCGCTTGCCCTTGGCGGCGGAATGTTCGGTGGTGTTGGCGCGTGGGTTTGACGGCCAGATGGTGCATTTGCCGCTGCAAGTGAACCTACACCGCGACGGCATTTTGGCGGTGACCGAGGTGTTTGAACACGACTTGCCCGCCGAGACCGAACAACAGGCTTTGCAAGCCGCTTATGACGTAGCGCGTGGTTTGAACTATGTGGGCGTGTTGTGTGTGGAGTTTTTCTTGCTGCAAGACGGTCCCGAGCGTGATGCCTTGGGCCCCTTGGTGGTGAACGAAATTGCGCCACGACCCCACAACAGCGGTCACCACAGCATCGACAGCTGCGATGTGTCGCAGTTCGAGTTGCAAGTGCGTTGCATGGCTGGCCTGCCCTTGGTGCAACCGCGTTTGCACAGCGCCAGCGTCATGCTGAATTTGCTGGGCGATTTGTGGTTTGCATCTGGCACGCAATCGGTGGAGCCACCTTGGGCGCAGGTCTTAGCCTTGCCGGGTGTGCATCTGCACCTGTATGGCAAAACCGAAGCACGCCGTGGTCGCAAGACGGGTCACCTCACCATCACCGCCGCCCAGGCCGAGCAAGCGCGTGGTGTGGCTTTGCAGGCAGCGGCCATCTTGGGCATTGCCTCGTGGTGAATGCCTTGAGCGATAAGGTGCTGCAAGCGGCGCAGGCCTTGGCGCGGGGAGAGCTGATCGGCTTGCCCACGGAGACGGTCTACGGTTTGGCGGCTGACGCCTTGAACCCCACTGCGGTGAGCGCGATTTTCAAAGCCAAAGGACGCCCTGCTAACCATCCGCTGATCGTGCATTTGGCGGACGCCTCGTTGGTGCCGGCGTTTGCCAGCGAGGTGCCGGCATTCGCGCAGCGCTTGATGGCCGCTTGTTGGCCAGGACCGCTCACCTTGATTGTGAAGCGAAACGCGGGTGTGGCCGATGCGGCGGCGGGTGGCCACGCGACGATTGCGTTGCGCTGCCCCTCGCACCCCATGGCGCAAGCCGTGTTGCGCGCTGCGCTTTCACTGGGCGTGCAAGGTGTGGCCGCGCCCAGCGCCAATGTGTTTGGCCGTGTCAGCCCCACCACAGCCGCGCATGTGCGCGAATCGTTTCCTGAACTCTTGGTGCTCGATGGTGGCGCGTGTGATGTGGGGATTGAATCGACCATCGTCGACTGCAGCCGTGACGCGCCAGTGTTGTTGCGCCCGGGCATGCTGAGCGTGTCCCAGTTGTCGGAGGCTTGTGGCGTGAGCGTGTTGAGCCCTGCGTCTCATGCTGATGGTTCGGGTGTGGCGGTGTCTGGTGCTCTCACGACCGTGACGCCTGCTGCACCTGGCACCTTGGCCTCGCACTACGCACCGCGAGCGAGGGTGCGCTTGATGACGATCGAGCAGATGCGAGCGCACTTGCATGACGCCAAGTTGCCCCTCGCCACATGGACTCGCACATCGCTCCTAAGTGTTGAGCAAGCTGCCTTGCCTGACGGTGTGAAGCATTTCCCCATGCCCTCGGATGCTGCGCAATGCGCCCATGATTTGTTCGCACAATTGCGCAGCATGGATGCGCTGGGGGTACAAGAGATTTGGATCGAAACACCGCCCGATGGCGAAGCCTGGGAAGGCGTGAAAGACCGCCTGAAACGCGCCGCGGCTTGACGACACGGGCAAATTAATTGGGATCTGACCCCGATTGTTTTTCGCGGGCCAAAAGGTAAATGGTGAGCACAATGCACAGCGACCCCACTACGTCCAGCCAGCCAAAGGCAACGTTCAACCACAACACCGACACCAAAGCGGCAGACAAGGGCTCGGCGCAGGCGAGCAAACTGGTGCGCTGTGGCCCAATGGTTTTGACGGCCAGCAAATAGCAGTAAAACGGCACCAAGGTGCCCAACACCACGATGAATAGCACAGCCCCATACGTGCCGCTGTCCCAACGGCCAGACATGTGCCAAGGCTGGCTCCAGCCGACAAAGGCCAAACCGCCAATCAGCATGCCCCAGCCCACCACCACCGCCGAATCGTGGCGCTTGAGCAAAGCAACCGGTTGAACGGTGTAAAACGCCAAGGCCAGTGCCGAGGACAAACCCCACAGCAAGGCCTCGAGACTGATTTGCAACACACCCATTTCGCCGTGCGTGACCAGTAACACGGTGCCCAGCATGGCCAGCACGATCGCCACGACTTTACGGCGAGACGGTCTGCGCCGGTGGACTGCGGCCAGATACACCGCAATCACGGTCGGTCCTAGGTATTGCAGCACGGTGCCAACAGCGGCATTGGAATGTTCGATGACGGCAAAGTAGGTGTATTGCACGCCCAACATGCCCAACACGCCAAACGCCAGCAGTTGTCGTGCACTGTCCGCTGGTCGCCATACCGTCATCACTTGCGATGGGCGCTGCCACCCTGCCCACAGCAAAAGCAGCACACCCGCGATGAGCAGGCGCACAGTGACCAACCAATCGATGCGCATGCCCTTTTGCTCGAACACATACTGGGCGCAAGCACCCGAAACTCCCCAGAGACTGGCGGCGAAAACGGCCAGCAGATTGCCACGGCCCTGCGGGCCTCGCAATGACAACATCGTCACTTACCCGCCGTCCAGTCGATCAGCGCATCCATGACAGGACGTGCTTGGTTGGCATTGGCATGGTTGACGATGGCCACCAGCACATAACGCTGACCTTGCGGGCCATCTACATAACCGGCCACGCCCATCACGTCGCGCAAACTGCCAGTCTTCAAATGCGCTGACGCGATACTTTTGCTGCGCTTCATCGTGCCGTCTACGCCGGTCAGAGGCAAGGAAGACATCATTTCGGGCATAAAGGGCTGCAGCCACACCCATTGCAACAAGGCAGCCAACGCTTGCGGCGAGATCCGCGCTTCTCGGCTCAGGCCTGAACCCTTGTCCATGAAGGGGGGCTCTTGGCCAAACCGCTCACGCCACCATGCATCGACCACCGCTTTGCTGTTGGCCGCATTGCCAAGACCTCGCTGCTGCAAGCCCAGTGTTAAAAACAATTGATCGGCCATGACGTTGTTGCTGAACTTGTTGATGTCGCGCACCACCTCGGCCAAGGTGGGGGACTCGTGTGACCACAAAGGCTTGAGGTGGGCGGGCATGGCACCCTCACGCACCGTGCCGCTGAGTAGTCCGCCCAGTTGCAACCACATGCCGTGAATCGTGCGGGCTGCGAACTGCGGCGGATCGGCATACGCCACCGGCCAGACTCTGTCTGCACAAGCCAAGGGGTAGACACCCGCAAAAACGATGCGCAAAGGGTTTTGAAAATCGGCTTTAAGGCTGGCGCGGTAATCGCTGCAGTCGGCATTGGAGAGCGGCACGCTGGCTTGTACCTGCACGCCTGCCAGCGGCGGCTCAACATGCACCCGCGCCACTTTGTTGGCTGCATCGGGCACAAAGTGCAGCAAAAACGATTTGTAGCCCAACAGCAGCGCATCTGGCGAGGCGTTGTAGGGACGCAGTGGCTCGCCATCAAAGCCACCCGGGTCTTGCGGTGGAACCTCAAAAGCGCTCCGGTCCAAAACCATGTCGCCTTGTATTTTTTGAATGCCCATGCCTTGCAAGCGGCGCAGAATCAGCCACACCTGTTCCACCCCGATTTTGGGGTCGCCTTGGCCGCGTATATGAACATTGCCTTGCAACACGCCATCGCGGACCACGCCATCCAGCGCCAAGGGTGTTCGCCAGGTGTAGGCAGGGCCGAGCAAGTCCAGCGCTGCGCTGGTGGTCACCAGCTTCATCAAAGACGCGGGGTTGCGCTGCACATCGGCTTGGTGCAAAAGTCGTGCAGGCTTAGGGTTGCCCGCCCCCAAAGGAATGACCGCCACACTCAAAGCATCGCGGGGGATGGCGGCTTGGCGCAAGGCTTGTTCAACCTTGGTCGGCAAGGCGTCTGCCGCAAAAGCGGTTGCAAATTCAGCCCCTTGGCTGAACAAGAACAAAACGGGAAGGAGTAAACGCATGTCCAGATTATGAAACCCTGCCTACGCCAGCACAGATAATGCCCGGATGCCTTTTCTCCTACACCGCCTACGCCAGCTGTCTCCTCGTACTTTGGGCGCACTTGCAGCGGTTATCACCGTGGTCATTTGGACCGCATTCATCGTCATTGCCCGCGCCTCAGCCAAAGGCCATTTGCTGCCGCTGGATATCGCCTGCATGCGTATCGTGGGGGCCAGCATGGTGATGCTGCCCTGGGGCTATTTCTGGGTGCGGCGTCTGCGCGTTGGCCAGCCGGACGCGGGATCGTTGTTCGGTTTTTCCCCCCTGTCTTGGCGTATCACGGTGCTGTGCGGCGTGTTTGGCGGTTTGTTGTATGCCGTGCTGGCCTACAGCGGTTTCTTTTTCGCGCCGGCAGCGCACGGCTCGGTGCTGATGCCTGGCACCTTGGCTTTGTGGGCCAGTTTGTTGGCGATTCCTTTGCTGGGTGAACGCCTGCACCGCAACCGCTTGCTGGGCTTGGCCTGCATCACCGGCGGCGGGCTGCTGGTTGGCGGCAACAGCTTGCTGTATGCGCTTGATGGCGGCGAAGTCTGGAAGGGCGACTTGCTGTTCATGTCGGCAGCGTTTTGCTGGTCCACCTACAGCGTGCTGAGCCGTCGCTATGGCTTGCAGGCCATTCCGGCCATCATCGCCATCACCTGTTTTGCTTTTTTCAGTTTTGTGCCAACTTACGCGCTGCTGTGCGCCAGCGGTGTGTTGGAAACCCATTTGCTCAGTGCGCCGACCAGCGAGGTCTTGTTCCAAGCGGTGTTTCAAGGTGGGGGTTCGGTGGTGATTTCGGGCATCACCTTCACCCAAATGATTCGCTATTACGGGCCGGTTCGCTCCACCATGATCACCTCTTTGGTGCCCGGCCTCTCCGCTTTGGGCGCGGTGTGGTGGCTGGGTGAGCCGCTGGACTGGCACCTGATGCTGGGTTTGCTGCTGGTGACCTGTGGCATTTTGTTTGGTGTTCAAAAAGCCAACAAAGGCGCATGAAATGAAACTGCTTGCCATCGATTGCAGCACAGAGCGCATGTCTGTGGCGCTGGCGCAGGGCGAACGGCGCTGGACGCATGAGGGTGTGGGCGGTGCACAAGCCTCCGCCGCCTTGATTCCCGCCATCATGGACCTTCTGGATGAAGCACAGCTGCCCCTGAAAGAACTGGATGCGATTGCTTTTGGACAAGGTCCAGGCGCTTTCACCGGCCTACGCACCGCCTGTGCGGTGGCGCAAGGCTTGGCCTTGGGAGCCAAGCTGCGCTTATTTCCCATCGATAGCTTGCTAATGCTCGCCCATGCCGCGCTCAGCACCCACCCGTCATTGCGAGAAGCGCAGCGACAAAGCACCCCGTCATTGCGAGAAGCGCAGCGACGAAGCAACCCACCATCTGATCGCGTACTGAGTGTGCTCGACGCTCGCATGGGTCAGGTGTATGCGGCGGCTTATGCGCACGGACCTGAAGGCTGGCGTTGCCTGCAAGCCCCGTCATTGAGCCAACCCGAGGCCTTGGTCTTGCCCGAAGCCTGGCAGGAGCAGGGTTTTGTGCTGGCCAGCAACGCACACGCGATTTACCCCGACGCCTTTGCGTCTACCTTAAGCCAAGGCGGCGTGGCCATAGAAGCATGGCCGCAAGCCGAGGTAATGCTGGATTTGGCCGTACTGGCCTACGCTCGGGGCGAAAGCGTGAGCCCTGCCGAGGCTTTGCCGCTGTATGTTCGCGACAAGGTGGCGCTCACCAGCGCCGAGCGCTTGGCTGCAAACGTTTCTCGCAGCGCCTAAACTGTGCCCCCACCATGCGCTTTAAAATGCCTTTTTCCACCCCGCCCGACTTTGCCAGCGCAAGCACTGTGCAAATGACGCCGCAACACCTGCCACAGGTGTTAAATGTGGAACAAAGCGCTTATTCCCACCCTTGGACTCAAGGCAATTTCGTTGACTCTATTGCCTCGGGTTACCACATGCCGGTGTGGTTTCAAGGCGAACATTTGCTGGGCTATTTGGTGGCCATGCGGGGTGCCGATGAGTTGCATTTGCTCAATATCACTGTGGCCCCAGGGTTTCAGCGCCGAGGCTGGGGCGGTCATATGTTGCGCACGCTGATCAACTGGTCGCGCGAGCGAGGTGTTCATGCCATCTGGCTTGAGGTACGGGCCAGTAACCGTGCCGGCATGGCTTTGTACCAAGCCCATGGTTTTGACCTGCAAGGCGAGCGAAAAAACTACTATCCCGTGTCATCCAACCAACGCGAAGACGCGGTGGTCATGGGCTTGCAGTGGTGAAGGCTTAGGCATGACACTGTCTTTGGATACCCGACAACGCGCCATGCTGGCTGCCATGGGGGTTCGGGTGTGGCAACCCAATGTCGCGGTTGAGCCGCTGGTGCAGCCTGATACGACGCTGCGCGCAGAACCCCCTGTCGTACCTGTTGTTCGACCCGTGGCTCGGGTTGCCCAAGCCGCAGCCGCACCCGCGCCAGCCACGGTCGCACTGAAAGCTTTGCCTGAAGGTTTGGCTGAGATGGACTGGGCAGCGCTGCAAAACGCCGCCAGCCTGTGCCAAGCCTGCGGCCTGTGCGAAACACGCCAGCGCAGCGTGTTTAGCAACGCCAGCCAATTAAAACTTGCGCCCCATCCCGATTGGCTCATCATCACCGACCCACCTAGCGAAGAAGAAGAGCGTAAGGGCGATATGTTTGTCAACACCGAGGGCGAGTTGTTCGACGCCATGCTGCTGGCTTTGGGCATGGCTCGCCAAGCGTCGCCAGGCCAATTGACCGCAACCGTGGTGCCGGTGCTCAAATGCCGCGTCCCTGCGCAACGCAACCCCCATGCCGAGGAGTTGCAGCAATGCCGCGCTTACCTTGAGCGCCAAGTGGCGCTGCTGCAACCGCAAGTGATTGTGGCCATGGGCCGTTGGGCGATGCAAAGCGTGTTGACCGCCACCTCGGCAGATCTGGCCTCGCAGCCCTTGGGTAAACTGCGCGGCCAGGTGCATCGCTTTGCCAACACACCTGTGGTGGTGACTTACCACCCCCAGTCCTTGCTGCGCACACCGCTTGACAAGGCCAAAGCCTGGGCCGATTTATGCTTGGCGCACAGCCTCACGCGTCGGCCGTAAGAGTCTAGGCATGGGGCAATGCGACTGGCCGCGCCCTTTCTACAATGGGCCATGACTTTTTCTGAGCAACTCGCCGCCGCCCAAGCCTCAAACCATTCTTTGCTGTGCGTGGGATTGGACCCCGAACCGCGTAAATTTCCCGCCCACTTGGGGCAGGATGCCGCGCATATTTTTGATTTTTGCGCGTCCATCGTGGACGCCACCCACGACGTGGTCTGCGCCTTCAAGCCGCAAATCGCTTACTTTGCGGCGCACCGTGCCGAAGCCCAACTTGAACGTTTGATTGCGCACATCAGAAACGTAGCACCGACAGTGCCCATCATCTTGGATGCCAAGCGTGGCGACATTGGCAGCACCGCCGAGCAATACGCCATCGAGGCCTTTGAGCGCTATGGCGCAGACGCGGTAACACTGTCGCCCTTCATGGGGTTTGACTCGGTTGCACCCTATTTGAAATACCACGGCAAAGGCGCTTTTTTGTTGTGCCGCACCTCCAACCCGGGCGGTGATGATTTGCAAAACCAGCATTTGTCAGACGTGGCTGGCCATCCGCGTTTGTTCGAACACATCGCCCAACTGGCTCAGGGCCCTTGGAACCTCAACGGGCAGCTCGGTTTGGTGGTGGGCGCCACCTACCCCGAAGAGATCGCCCGTGTGCGCGCTATCGCACACAACTTGCCTTTGTTGATCCCCGGGGTGGGTACCCAAGGCGGCGACGCCAAGGCCACGGTGAAGGCAGGCTTGACCCCAACAGGTCCCATCATCGTCAACGCTTCACGTGCGGTGTTGTATGCATCTCAAGAGGCAGACTTCGCACAAGCGGCTCGCTTGGCTGCACTCTCCCTGAGACATGAATTGCAAACTTAAATCAAGATATTTGATAAATAAATAACTTTCGATAAATATCATTTTTTAAATTAATTTTGTCGGAAAAATTGCATGTCTACGACAGGTTAATACGCTATACCCTGATATCAAGTATGGTTATGGCTTCAGAAAAGTGATGAGTCATGACAAACAGAGAGTGTCTTGTGCGCTATTTAGCCAGCGCCAGCAAGATCGAAGAAACGCACTACGAGACTTTGCCAGACAACGATGCTAAATCGTTATTGATGGCAGTAACAATAGCCCATCAAAATGGGGCTCCATTGAACGTATCACAAGCCATGCAAATGCGCCGAATTGGTTCACCGGCCAAAAATCATCGAAAAATCAATGATTTGCTTGATGCGGGCATGATCGAGTTGGCGCATGACGCAGGCAACCGCCGCACCAAGTTTTTGATTCCCACGCCAGCGGCGTTGACGATTTTTGATGAGCTAGCGCTGGCCTTGGCGCAAGCCTGCAACTTCAAATAAGCGCTTCAAGTAGCGCCCAGTCATGCTGCGCGGGTTGGCGGCCACCTCTTCGGGGGTGCCCACCGCCACGACTTGGCCGCCGCCACTGCCGCC
>CAMCWS010000007.1 GCA_945882755.1 Bordetella parapertussis
CTCAGCGGTCATACCTACGTCATTACTGGCACCTTGCCCACACTGTCACGTGAACAAGCCCAAGCCCTGCTGGAAGAAGCCGGTGCCAAAGTGGCGGGCAGCGTCAGCAAAAAAACCACCGCGGTGATTGCTGGCGAAGCCGCAGGCAGCAAGTTGGAGAAGGCCGCTGCCTTGGGTATTCCCGTTTTGGACGAAGCCGGTCTGATGGCCTTGGTGAAACCCGCTTCATGACGCCTTTGATTGGCATTGACTTGGGTGGTACCAAGACCGAGGTAGCGGTGCTGGGTGCGGATGGGCCGTTTCTTTTCAGGCAACGCCTAACCACGCCCAGCGACAACTACCAAGCGATCTTGGACACCATCCATGCCTTGGTGGAACAGGCTTTGGAAGCTACTGGTATGGCTCGCCCCGTGGCCATTGGTTGCGCCATCCCGGGGTGTCTTGACCCAGATACCCACAAGGTACGCGGCGCCAACACCTTGGTGCTTAACGGCCAGCCCTTCCAAGCAGATTTAGAACAGCGTTTGCAATGCCGTGTGCCTGTTCAAAACGATGCCAATTGTTTGGCGGTCAGCGAAGCGGTGGATGGGGCGGGGCGGTGCGGTGCGGTGGTGTTTTCGGCCATCTTGGGCACCGGTTGTGGTGGTGGCATCGCTTTGGCAGGAAAAGCTTGGCAAGGGCGACATGCGATTGCGGGGGAGTGGGGACACAACCCACTGCCTTGGCCAAGCGCCGAGGAGTTGCAAGTGCCACCTTGTTGGTGCGGTCTATCGGGTTGCTTAGAGACTTGGATCAGCGGGACGGGTTTTGCCCGAGACCATGCTTTTGCAAATGGCGGCGAGCTTTCAGCTGTGCAAATCGTTTATGCCATGCGCTGCGGCGACAAAGCGGCGTCGCAAAGCTTTGAGCGCTACCTGAGCCGATTGGGCCGTGCGTTAGCTCAGGTCGTCAATTTGCTGGACCCCGACTGCATCGTGTTGGGTGGCGGTATGAGCAATGTGGACGAGATTTACCCTGCCATTCAAGCGCAGATGCTGCCTTACACCTTCAGCAAAACTGTTCGAACACCCGTCGTCAAGGCTTTGCATGGCGACTCTTCCGGTGTACGTGGTGCTGCCTGGCTTGCTCGCTAAACCCGTCATTGCTTTAGATGTCATTGCGAGGCACGCAGTGCCAAAGCAATCTCTGGCCGCCGCTGTCGCTGGTCATTGCGAGTGAAGCGAAGCAATCTCCTTTTCAGTCGCGAATCGCAGGTTCGGCCTCGCCTCCATGCTTACACAACGTCGGCTACGGCCGACCTGCGACCCGCGCCTTGAGAAGCTTGCTCTGTTCAAGATACTTCGTTGTCCTGTGTCGTGTCTTTGCTAACGCCAAAGCCAGTTTCGTCAGTCTAAAGAGCCGTATAGATGCTGTCATCTAGGGAGACTGTCATTGCGAGCGAAGCGAAGCAATCAGTTGAAACTATCTCTAAACAAAAGGTTCGCGTTGCAGGTCGGCCGCAGCCGACGTTGTCCAAGCATGGAGGCGAGGCCGAGCCTGCAGCGCGGACCGTTGAATGGATTTTGGAGATTGCTTCGCTGCGCTCGCAATGACGACTGCTCGCAATGACGACTGCTCGCAATGACGACTAATTTGGGCCAATGACACCAAGCAACTCAGTTTCAAGGTCGAGTTGCTGGCGGTTGTGCTGCAACGCGGCGCCGTCGATCAAAAACGTGTCTTCCACCCGTTCGCCCAAGGTGGTGACTTTGGCCAACAACACATTGATATGGTGTTGCGCCAAGACTTGTGCCACGCCATACAGCAAACCCACACGGTCACTGGCGGAGATGGACAGCAACCAGCGCTGGGCTTTTTCATCGGGTTGCAAACTCACCCGCGGTGCGACGGGGAAACTTTTCACTCGCCTAGACACCCTGCCGCGAGAAGCTTGGGGCAAGGGTGCTGCTGTTTCAATGGCGTGTTTCAGGTTGTTTTCCACCATTACCGTCAACTCGCGGTAATGGATGTCGAACATCTCCGTCACAACCTGAAAGGTGTCAAGCGCATAGCCATTTCTAGCGGTATGAACCTTGGCATCCAAAATACTGAAACCGGCCTGATCGAAATAACCGCAGATACGCGCAAACAAATCGGTTTGGTCTGGGGTGTAGACCATCACCTGCAAGCCTTCCCCCAAGGGTGACAAACGCGCTTTGACACAAACACCAGGCGCTGTGCCTGCAGCTTTGGCCAAGGCCAAAGGCCGCGACAGTTGGCGGGTGTGCCAGGCTATATCTGCTGCATCGTGGCGCATGAAATAGCCCACATCTAAAGTCGCCCATAAATCTTTGTGCGACTCAAACGGCATGGCGTAGAGGTTTAGCGTTTCCAAAGCTTGGCGCTTGCGGGTTTCGACCACGGCGTCAGGGTCGTGGGTTTGTCCGCCCAGCACCGCTGCGCTGGCACGGTACAGGTCTTCCAGCAACTTGCCTTTCCACGCATTCCACACCTTGGGGCTTGTGCCGCGTATATCGGCCACAGTCAGCAAATACAGCGCTCTTAAATAGCGCTCGTTACCCACACGCTGGGCAAACGCATGGATGACCTCGGGGTCACTCAAGTCCTCTTTTTGCGCAACGCGACTCATGGTCAGGTGTTCACGCACCAAAAATGCAATCAGCTGCATATCGTCTTTGGCGACGCCGTGTTGGCGGCAAAAAAGACGCACCTCTTTTTCGCCCAAATCGGAGTGGTCGCCACCACGGCCTTTGGCAATATCGTGAAACAGTGCCGCCACATACAAAATCCACGGCTGTTCCCAACCCGCAGCCAGTTGAGAGCAAAACGGGTATTCATGGGCGTGTTCGACGATGAAGAAACGCCGTACATTGCGCAGCACCATCAAGATATGTTGGTCCACCGTATAAACGTGAAACAGGTCATGCTGCATTTGCCCGACGATGCGCCTAAACACCCACAAATACCGCCCCAGCACCGAGGTTTGGTTCATCAAGCGCATGGCGTGGGTAATGCCTTGCGGCGACTGCAAAATGCGCATGAACATCGCACGGTTAGCAGGGTCTCGCCTGAAGCCTGCATCCATCAACTCCCGAGCGTTGTAAAGCGCCCTGAGCGTTCGAGCAGAAAACCCTTTGATGCCCACAGTTTCTTGGTAGAGCAAAAAGGTTTGCAAAATCGCCTCGGGGTGGCGTTGGTAGACATCGTCATCGACCACATCGAGCATGCCCGATTTGTCCACGAAAAATGCGTTCAAAGGCAAGGGCGGATGTGCCGTGGCCTCCTCAAACAACCACTCCTGCATGTTCAAGTGAACAATTTGGTTCAGCTGCGTGACTGCCTTGGCTGCCCAGTAGTAATGCTTCATCAGGGCTTCGCTGGCACGTCGGGCATGGCGTTGTTCACCCTCAGGCGGGGCCAGCCCCAGGTCTTGCGACACCGAGGTTTGCAAATCGAAGACCAACCGGTCTTCACGTCTGTGAGCGATGTAGTGAAGTCGCCAACGAATCAGGGACAACAAATCTTCGTTGCGCTGCAACTGGCGTAACTCCAAAGGCGTGACCATGTGGTGCAGCCCTAAGTCCTTCCAAGACTCTCCCAGACCACTGGCTTTGGCCAGCCACAGCAGCATTTGCAAGTCACGCAAACCGCCAGGTGACTCTTTGCAATTGGGCTCTAGCGAATAAGGGGTGTTGGCAAACTTGGTATGGCGTTGCTGCATTTCCAAGGTTTTGCCAGTGAAAAAGGCACGTGGTTCTAGGTGTTTGTGAAAGCCTTGGCTGAAGGCCTGAAACAGCGCCTCGTCACCACCAATGCGTCTGGCTTCCAGCATCGAGGTTTGCACGGTGATGTCCCCCGCAGCTTCGACAATGCACTCTTGCAAATTTCGAACGCTAGAGCCAATCTCCAATCCCGCGTCCCAGCAGCTGCCGATGAAGCGCTCTATCGCGGATTGCAAATGGGGGTCGTCGTGAGGGGACAAGCCGTCAGGCAGCAACACCAGCACATCCACATCCGAATAGGGAAACAAAGCTTGTCGCCCATAGCCGCCCACGGCGACCAAGCAAGCCTCTAGCGGCATAGAAGCCGCTTGCCACAACTGCAGCAAACTCTCGTCGCACAGCTGGCTAAGTTGACGCAAATGTTTTCGCACCTGAGAAGCGCGGGGCAGACTTTGTGCATTGGCGCAAGCCAGCAACAAGGCTTGCTTGCGTTGCTTGAAATCGGCAGCGGTCAAGCTCACTGCGCTTTAGCAGGAAGTGGTGGTGACAAATGAGGGCAAGGGCGGACTGCCCTCGGACAAGGTCAATACCTCATAGCCTGTGGGGGTGACCAACACCGTGTGCTCCCACTGCGCAGACAAAGAATGGTCACGGGTGACGATGGTCCAGCCGTCACCGGTTTCTCGAATGTCTTTTTTGCCTGCATTCACCATGGGCTCGATGGTGAAGGTCATGCCGGGGCGCAGCTCCTCCAAGGTGCCAGGCTTGCCGTAATGCAGCACTTGGGGTTCTTCATGGAACACCTGACCAATGCCGTGCCCACAAAACTCGCGAACCACGGAGAAGCCCAAGCCTTCTGAAAACAACTGTATGGCGTGGCCGATATCGCCAAGACGAGCGCCGGGTTTGACCTTGACGATGCCATGCCACATGGCTTCATAGGTCATGGCGCACAAACGCTTGGCAGCGATGGAGCCTTCGCCCACCACAAACATGCGGCTGGTGTCGCCATGCCAGCCGTTTTTAATGACGGTGATGTCAATGTTGACGATATCGCCCTTTTTCAAGGCCTTGTCATTGGGAATGCCGTGGCAGACTTGGTGGTTGATGGAGGTGCAAATTGACTTGGGATAGGGGTTGTAACCATTGGGCGCGTAGTTCAAAGGCGCGGGAATGGCAAGTTGTACTTGGGTGATGTAGTCGTGCGCCAGTTTGTCTAAGGCGTTGGTCGTGATACCTGCTTGCACATGGGGTGTGAGGAAGTCCAGCACTTCTGAGGCCAAACGCCCCGCTAAGCGCATGCCTTGTATGCCTTGCTCGTCTTTGATGGTGATGGTCATGCCCAAATTATCTCAGGCTCTGCACCCAAGGCCTCAGACCCCTCGGGTGAGCCAGTAAAATCAGGGCTCAGAACCGCAAGATTCCTCCCCACCGCCCTCCCTCTAACAGGCTCGCCCGTGACCGTTCAGATCAGCACTTTCCAAGGCGGTGAAGCCTTTAGCCCCTTCAAAACCCAGCGTTTGCTGCAAACTTTGCAACAAACAGCGCCTTCTATCAGCGGTTTAGCCGTCAAACAGGTGTTTTTGGTGGGCACCGCCAAGCCCCTGTCCAAAACCGATAGCCAACGCATGTCGCGCTTGCTGGACGCCACAGCCTCTGCACCGCCAACGCCTGCCGCTCAAGAAGCTGCTTGGTGGGTATCCCCCCGCTTGGGCACCGTCTCGCCTTGGGCCTCCAAGGCCAGCGACATTGCCCGCAATTGCGGTTTTGCGGTTCAACGCATTGAGCGTTTGATTGAATACCGCTTAGCGACACTTCAGCCCCTGACCCAAGCACAAACCCAAGCCTTGCAAGCCCAGTTGCATGACCGCATGACCGAGACGGTGTGGAGCGACATGCAACAAGCCCAAGCCTTGTTTCAGGCTTTGCCTGCGCAAGACCTGCATTTTGTGGATATCCAAACCCAAGGTCGCACGGCTTTGGTGCAGGCCAATACCGATGGGGGCTTGGCTTTGGCAGACGATGAAATCGACTATTTGCTAGACGCCTTTGGCAAGCTCGGACGCAACCCCAGCGACGCCGAGTTGATGATGTTCGCCCAAGCCAACAGCGAGCACTGCCGCCACAAGATTTTCAACGCCAGCTTCAGCATCGATGGCCAGGCGCAAAGCCACAGCCTGTTTGGCATGATTCGCCACACCCACGCCACCTCGCCCCAGCACACGGTGGTGGCTTATTCAGACAACTCGGCCATCATGAAGGGCCACACGGTAGAAAAGTTTGCCGCACCTTTGACCGGCTACATGCCTCGTTACGACAAATCGTCAGGCGTTCAACATATTTTGATGAAGGTGGAAACCCACAACCACCCCACCGCGATTTCGCCGTTTCCCGGTGCAGCCACAGGGGCGGGTGGTGAAATCCGCGACGAAGGTGCGACTGGGCGTGGTGCCAAGCCCAAAGCGGGGTTAACTGGCTTTAGCGTCTCCAAACTGTGGGGCAGCAGTTTGGGGCAACCCGCTCACATGGCCAGTGCCTTGGCCATCATGACCGAGGGCCCCTTGGGCGGTGCGGCATTCAACAATGAATTTGGCCGCCCTAACTTGCTGGGCTATTTCCGCGAGTACGAACAGGTGGTTGATGGCGTGCAACGCGGTTATCACAAGCCCATCATGATTGCGGGTGGTTTGGGCGTGCTGCAGCGCGAACTCACTCGCAAAATCGAATTCCCCCCAGGGACTTTATTGATTCAATTAGGTGGCCCTGGGATGCGCATAGGCATGGGTGGGGGAGCCGCCAGTTCCTTGGCCAGTGGCAGCAACAGCGTGGCCTTGGACTTTGACTCGGTGCAACGCGGTAACCCCGAAATTCAACGCCGCGCCCAAGAGGTCATCAACCATTGCAATGCCTTGGGTGCGATGACGCCTATTTTGGCCATCCACGATGTGGGTGCGGGTGGCTTGTCCAATGCCTTTCCTGAGTTGGTCAATGATGCAGGACGTGGGGCGCGGTTCGATTTGCGCCAAGTGCATTTGGAAGAGTCGGGCATGTCGGCGCGGGAAATTTGGAGCAATGAGAGCCAAGAGCGCTATGTGCTGGCCATCGACCCAGAGTCCTTGCCGCAGTTTGAATTTTTCTGTCAGCGTGAACGATGCCCCTTCTCTGTGGTGGGCAAGGCTTTGGCCAAGCCGCAGTTGGTGGTGAAAGACGGTGGCAGCACTTCGCCTGTCGATATGCCCCTAGAGGTGTTGCTCGGCAAACCGCCCAAGATGCACCGCGACGTGGTTCGTGTTCAGCGCAGTTCACCGCCTTTGAACCTCACCGATGTGCGTTTACAAGACGCCGTCATTCAGGTCTTGGCGCATCCGACGGTGGCGAGCAAACGGTTTTTGGTCACCATTGGTGATCGCACCGTGGGGGGCTTGAGCCACCGCGACCCCATGGTGGGGCCTTGGCAAGTGCCTGTGGCTGATTGCGCCATCACCTTGGCCGATTTTGTGGGCTATGCCGGCGAGGCCATGAGCATGGGCGAGCGCACCCCGATCGCCGCGCTCAACCCCGCAGCGTCTGGGCGTATGGCAGTGGCCGAAGCCATCACCAACCTTTTGGCTGCCCCCATCACCTTGGATAAAGTGAAGCTGTCTGCCAACTGGATGGCCGCTTGCGGCGAGGTAGGCGAAGACGCGGCCTTGTACGACACCGTCAAAGCCGTGGGATTGGAACTTTGTCCAGCCTTGGGTATTTCCATTCCGGTGGGCAAAGACAGCTTGTCTATGCGCACCCGTTGGAGCGATGCAGGTCAAGAGCAAAAAGTCACCTCACCGGTCAGCTTGATCGTCACCGCATTTGTCGCCTTGGACGATGTACGGGGCAACCTCACACCACAACTTGACGCCACCCAAGACAGCAGCTTGATCTTGATCGATTTGGGACGCGGTCAAAAGCGCATGGGTGCCAGCATGTTGGCTCAGATTTTGGATCAAGCAGGCGGCGACACCCCCGACCTTGACGACCCCAAAGACTTGCTGCATCTGGTCTCTGCCATCAATGATTTGCGCCAACAAGGTTTGCTCTTGGCTTACCACGACAAAAGCGATGGCGGTTTGTGGGCCACGGTAAACGAAATGGCGTTTGCGGGCCGCGTCGGTGTGGACCTGAACATCGATTTGCTGGTCACCGAGGGGGATGGCGTGAGCGACAGCCGTGCCGACCATGGCGACAGCAAAAATTGGGCACAACAAGTAGGTGCCAGACGCGAAGAACTCACACTTCAAGCACTGTTCAACGAAGAACTGGGCGCGGTGGTTCAAGTGGCCACTGCGCAGCGCGACAAGGTGATGCAAGTACTACGTCAACATGGGCTTTCAGCGCACAGCCACGTGATTGGCAAAACCCGTATCAGCCCCGCGCCACTGATTACGGTATGGCGCGACGCCAAAGAAGTATTTTCTGCCTCGCTGCAAGACTTGCAGCAGGTCTGGGACAGCGTTAGCTGGAAAATCGCCAGCCAGCGAGACAATCCGTTGGCTGCTGATCAAGAGCATGCCGCAGCGGGAGACCCCAAGGACCCCGGTCTCCACCTTCATTTACCTACTGGCTGGCTGGACAAACCCGTCGCCGCTTTTATGCACAAGGCTCGCCCACGCGTGGCGGTGCTGCGAGAGCAGGGCGTGAACTCGCATGTGGAGATGGCCTACGCTTTCACCGAGGCAGGCTTTGAAGCTTATGACGTTCACATGACCGATTTGCAACAAGGCAGGGCCAACCTCAAAGACTTTCAAGGCTTGGTGGCTTGCGGCGGTTTCAGCTACGGCGACACCTTGGGTGCCGGTGTGGGATGGGCACGCAGCATCACGTTCCATGAAAGCTTGAACGCCCAGTTTCAAGCGTTTTTTCAACGCGGCGATACCTTTGGCTTGGGCGTGTGCAATGGTTGCCAAATGTTTGCCGAGTTGGCCGACATCATTCCTGGCACTCAGCACTGGCCGCGCTTCACCCACAACCAAAGCGAACGCTTTGAAGCTCGCTTGTCCATGGTGGAAGTGCTGGAGTCCCCCAGCTTGTTCTTTAAGGGCATGGCTGGCTTAAGGGCACCCATTGCCGTGGCCCACGGCGAAGGTTTTGCCAATTTCGCCCAACGCGGCGATGCTTCTCAGGTGGTTGCTGCCATGCGTTTTGTGGACAACCATGGTCTTCCTACCGAAACCTATCCCCTGAACCCCAACGGCAGCCCGGGTGGGTTGACCGCAGTCACCACCGCAGATGGACGCTTCACCGCCATGATGCCGCACCCAGAACGGGTGTTCCGCCCACTGCAATTCAGTTACGCACCTCAAGGCATGTCTGAATCCTCGACAGAATTCAGCCCATGGATGCAACTCTGGCGAAATGCCCGGGTTTGGGTAAATTGATATTTGACAAATTTAATGTAGGATCAAAAAACATATGAGCATTACCCGCGATCGAGAATTAGCTGACACTTTGTATGCCTTGGTGGATTTGGCCGAGCACCTCAAACTCGACCTGAATTTACTGATCCATGGCCTGCAAGACATGCACCACGCTGAAACGGGCTTGGCTGTGGTGGGAGGCAAGTCCAGCCACGAAGTCGCGCAAAACCACACCGACCCTGCGCATGCCAAACGCATGGCCGACCATGCAGCCAACACAGAGCACGCCAACAAGGCCTTGGAAAAGACCACATTGGCGCAACACAAAATAGAGTCGGTGATCAAGCTATTGCTGCTCAACCACACCGATGCTGCCAGCATTTTGAATGAATTTGAAAAAATTCGAACCACCAAGTTACTGACCAGCGAAACCTTCAGCCTGGCGCATATTCTCAAAGACAAGCTGAAATAAAAAAACCCTCGCAAGAGGGTTTTTTCTTTGGGGCATCGAAACCGGTGTTATTCGATCTTGGCTTTTTCGCGCAAGCCTTGTTGGTACTCGGCCAATTTACCTTGCTGCATTTGTTGTTCGATTTGGGCTTTGACTTCATCAAATTTGGGCACAGGGGTTTCACGTGTGTCGTCTAAGCGGATGATGTGGAAACCAAACTGGGTTTTCACGGGCTTATCTGTCACTTGGCCTTTTTTCAGTTCCACCATGGCTTGTGAAAACTCCTTAACAAAGCTGCTGGGGTTGGCCCAATCGAGGTCACCGCCATTGGCACCTGAGCCAGGGTCTTTGGACTGCTTTTTGGCGATGTCTTCAAATTTGCCGCCTTTTTTCAAGCTGGCGATGATGGCCTTGGCTTGCTCTTCTTTTTCCACCAAGATGTGGCGAGCGCGGTATTCCTTACCGCCACTGCTTGCGACGAACTTATCGTATTCAGCTTTGACATCAGCCTCGCTGACTGGGTTGGCTTTTTGGTATTGGGCAAACAACTCACGAATCAAGATGCTTTGCTTGGCGATTTCAAGTTGGACTTTGTAATCGTCAGACGCCTCTAAACCTTGTTTTTCGGCTTCTTGAACGAAAATTTCACGCATGATGACTTCCTCACGCAGCTGCTGTTCCATGTCAGGGGTAACGGAGCGACCAGAGCGCTCCAACTGAGCGGCCAGCATGTTCAAACGGGTTTTAGGAACCGCTTTGCCGTTGACGATGGCAACGTTTTGCGCATGCAAAGCCATGCTTGAAAGACTTAAAACTGCCGCAGTGATGACGGTAGGAAGAAAAGAAAATCTCATGAAAGGTCTTTCGAAGTATTAAGTAGTGGGGTCAACAATTTCTATGGCCAGAGCGTGAAGACCCTGAGCAATAAATGCGTGCAGCGCATCATACACAAGCCGATGTTTGGCGACTCTGGTGAGGCCATTGAAGCCAGCGCAGCCGATACGCACCCGAAAGTGGGTGCCTTGACCTGTGCCATCCGACCCGCTGTGCCCCGCATGGGCTGCGCTTTCATCCACGATGTCCAGCGCGAATGGCTGAAGTTTTTCTTGCAAGGCAAGTTCTAGTTGATCGGCGCTGATGTTCATGGGGTTTCTTCCGGTGCAGCTTCATCGTTTTTGATGAAGCGACTGAGGTAGAGGGCTTGAATCACCACAAACACCAGCATCAAACCCATGCCACCAAACAGTTTGTAGCTGACCCAAGTGTCAAGGTCAAAGTTATAAGCCACCCACAGGTTGAGCACGCCCATCAAGACAAAAAAGCCAGTCCAAGCCCACAGCAAACGCAGCCACACTGGCGCTGGCAGTTCCAACTGCGAGCCCATCAGGCTTTGCAAGAAATTGCGCTTAAACACCAAGTGCCCTAAAGCCAAAGCAGCACCCATCAGCCAGTACAGTACCGTGGGCTTCCATTTGATGAAGGTGTCATCGTGAAACACCAAGGTCGCGCCGCCAAACAAAACAATAATGACCAGACTGACCCATTGCATGGCCTCGACCTTGCCATGGCGAAAGTACAGCCAACCAATTTGAAGCAAGGTGGCCGCAATCGCGACCGCTGTGGCCACATAAATGCCTGCCAGCTTGAAGGTGATGAAAAACAGGGCGATAGGGAGAAAGTCCGTGAGCAGCTTCATATCAGCCCTTGTCTTGGGGGTCAAACTGCAAGGCCGCTGAGTTCATGCAGTAGCGCAAACCGGTGGGTGCTGGGCCGTCAGGGAAAACATGGCCTAAATGGGCACCACATTGGGCGCACACCGTCTCGGTTCGCACCATGCCATGTGCTCGGTCAACCCGTTCTTCTATCGCACCCGCCACCGCGCTTTTATAAAAACTGGGCCAACCGCAGCCCGAGTCAAACTTGGTGCTGTCATCAAACAGCAGGGCGTCGCAGCAGATGCAGTGGTACTGGCCTTTGGCCCAGTGGTCTTCGTAGCGACCGGTGAAAGCGCGTTCGGTGGCGGCTTGGCGTGTGACTTCATAGGCCAAAGGTTCTGCGCCTTTGCTGGCCAGCAAGGCTCGCCATTGTTCGGGGGTCTTGGGAAGGTCTGTCATGAAGAACAACTGATGGAAATGGTGCAAGCCCAATCGGGCGGGAAGGCGGCGTAGCTCTCAAAGCCGGGGTGTTCGTCAAACGGCGCACTCAGCAGCTTCAACAAGGTTGCCACCTCAGAAAAGTCACCCATTTTCGCTTGTCGAATAGCTTGCTCGCCCAAATGGTTGCGCAACACGTATTTAGGGTTGCAAGCCAGCATGGCTTGGGCGCTAAGGGCTAAGTCTTCTTCGGCCAAACGCGACAGGTACTGCCCCAGCCACACTTGCCAAGCACTTGGCTCTATGAACATATCGCCCACCATGTCAAAGGCAGCTGTTTGTTGGCCAGTGGCGTAGCCAGCCACGGCTTGGCTCAGGCGTCGCCAAAAAATCGTGAAGTCGGTGCGTTCTGTGGCCAACAGTCGCAAAACCGAGTCGATCAACGCGTGCTCACCGGCTTTGACTTCTTTCAGCCCCAGTTTGGCAGCCATGCGAAGGTCCAGTTGCGCTGGGTAGAGAGTTTTGTAAACGTCCAATACCTCAACCGCCGCATCTTGGTCTTGGATCAGCGGCAGCAGGGCTTGACCCAAGCAATACAGATTCCAAAACGCGATCTGCGGTTGCCGTGCGTAGGCATAGCGGCCTTGGTGATCCGAGTGGTTACAAATGTGGGCGGGGTCAAAACCGTCTAAGAATTGGAAAGGGCCGTAGTCGATGGTCAGGCCCAGCAAACTCATGTTGTCGGTGTTCATCACACCATGGCAGAAGCCCACTGATTGCCAGTGGGCCAAAAGCACAGCAGTGCGTTGCACCACCGTTTCCAACAAGCCCAGATACTGCGCAGATCCTTGGGGAAGCGACAAAAGTTCAGGAAAGTGGTTTGCAATGGCATGGTCGGCGAGTTGTTTCAACTCATCCTGCAGTCCAAGGGAAGAGAAGTGCTCAAAATGGCCAAAGCGCAAAAAGCTGGGTGCCACCCGCGTGACCACCGCAGCCGTTTCCAGTTCTTCTCGCAGCACCTTGTCGGGCGAACCGACGATAGCCAAGGCGCGGGTAGTGGGAATGCCCAAGCCATGCATGGCTTCGCTGCATAAAAACTCCCGAATGCTTGAGCGCAACACCGCCCGCCCGTCGCCCATGCGGGAGTAAGGCGTCAGGCCTGCGCCTTTGAGCTGCACTTCTTGTGGACCTGCGGGTGTGTCAATTTCGCCCAGCCACAAAGCCCGTCCGTCACCCAACTGGCCAGCCCACACGCCAAATTGATGACCGCTGTAAACGCTGGCCAAGGGCTGACTGCCGGGTAAGACCTCGTTTCCCGCCAAGGCTTGCAAGGCCATGGGGCTGTGCCACCAATCCGCGGGTAAGCCCAAGCTGTGGGCCAAAGCATCGCTGCGACTGACCCAATGCACATCGCGCAGTGGGGCAGCATTTACCGGCGTGAAAAAAGCGTTTCCCAAAGTGGCGAATCGGTTGCGCCAAACGAGGGCAGATAAAGGGTCAGCCAAAGATTGCATGGGGAGATTGTGCAAAATACGCCCCAACCTTTAACCCCACAGGGCGATGACCCTAGGAGACTGTCCATGCTCGGACTGATGCAACAACAAGATTTATCTGTCAGCTCTTTGATTGATTTTGCGGAAAAACATCACGGCGATGTAGAAATCGTCTCACGCCGTATTGAAGGCGATATTCACCGCAGCACTTGGGCGACCATTGCCAGTCGATCACGTCAAGTCGCCAATGCTTTGGACGAATGGAAGATTGGCAAAGGCGCACGGGTGGCGACTTTGGCTTGGAACGGTTACCGGCATTTGGAGTTGTATTTTGGGGTGAGCAGCAGTGGTCGGGTCATCCACACCCTCAACCCGCGTTTGCACCCCGACCAAATCGTGTGGATTGCCAACCATGCCGAAGACGAGGTCATGTGCTTTGACATGACGTTTTTGCCAATAGCCCAGCAAATCCATGCGCGTTGCACGTCGGTGAAGCATTGGGTGGCCTTGTGTGATGCTGACAAACTGCCCGCTGACAGCGGCATTCCTGGATTGGTCAGCTATGAAAGCTGGATGAGCATACAGTCCAGCGACTACACTTGGCCCACACTGGATGAAAACGCTGCCTCATGCATGTGCTACACCAGCGGCACCACAGGCAACCCCAAAGCAGCGCTTTACAGCCACCGCTCCACAGTCCTTCACGCTTACGCTTGCGCCTTGCCCGATGTGATGTGCCTGTCGGCGCGGGACTCTATATTGCCAGTGGTGCCCATGTTCCACGTGAGCGCTTGGGGTCTGCCTTACAGCGCTGCCATGGTGGGCGCTAAATTGGTGTTCCCCGGCGCGGCGCTGGACGGCAAATCCATTTATGAATTGCTAGAGACCGAAAAAGTCACCTTGGCAGCGGGTGTGCCCACGGTGTGGCAAATGCTCTTGGGTCACTTGGGTGCCAACAACTTGCGCTTCAACTATTTGAAGCGCACCGTGATTGGCGGCTCAGCCTGCCCACCCGCCATGATCCACGCCTTCAACGACCAATACGGCGTGGAAGTGCTGCACGCTTGGGGCATGACTGAGCTAAGCCCATTGGGAACTTTGTGTACCTTGAAGAACAAACACCTCGATTTGCCCGAAGACCAGAAGATGAAAATCCGCTTGAAGCAAGGGCGAGCGATTTTCGGCATCGACTTCAAAATCGTGGACGAAAACGGCAAAGAACAAGCCCATGATGGCAAAGCCTATGGCGATTTGTTGGTCAAAGGGCCTTGGGTGATTCAAGAATATTTCAAGCAAGAGGGCGCTTCACCCTTGGTGGACGGCTGGTTCCCCACCGGCGACGTGGCAACTGTGGACGCCGATGGCTATATGCAAATCACCGACCGCAGCAAAGACGTCATCAAATCGGGTGGCGAATGGATCAGCTCCATCGATGTGGAGAATATCGCCATGGCCCATCCCGATGTGTTGATGGCGGCTTGTATTGGCATGGCGCATCCCAAGTGGGATGAGCGACCTATCGTGGTGGTGGTACCCAAGCCCGGCAAAACACTGGTACGTGAGGAGTTGCTGAAGTTTTACGAGGGGAAAATTGCTAAATGGCAAATTCCCGATGACGCCGTCTTTGTTGAATCTATACCCATAGGCGCAACAGGGAAAATGCTCAAGACCAAATTGCGTGAAATATTGAGCACTTATCAACTGCCTGCCTAGGATATTCCCTAGCAGTGAAAACCCCTGTTTGCGATTAGGCTAGCAGGTATTGCAATCAGGAGAATTGAATGGCATCGAAAAAAACTTGGCTGGCGTTGACACTCACCAGCATTTTGTCTTTGAACGCTTATGCCCAAAAGGGTGAAACCGTCAAAATAGCTTGGATTGACCCCTTGTCTGGCCTGATGGCTCCTGTCGGTTCAAACCAGTTGAAAACCCTGCAGTACCTTGCAGAGGAAACCAACAAAGGCAACCCTGCTGGCGTGAAGTTTGAAATCATTGGCATGGACAACAAACTCAGCCCTGCTGAAAGTTTGAACCAACTCAAGTCTGCCATGGACCAAGGTGTGCGCTACATCACCCAAGGCAATGGTTCATCGGTGGCAGGTGCTTTGCTTGACGCTGTGAACAAACACAACGAACGCAACCCTGGCAAGGAAATCATTTTCCTCAACCACTCAGCGGTGGACCCCGATTTCACCAACAGCAAATGCAGCTATTGGCACTTCCGCTTTGACGCGGACACCTCCATGAAGATGGAAGCCATGACCACCTTCATCAAGGACATGCCCGAGGTCAAAAAAGTCTTTTTGCTCAACCAAAACTATTCCCATGGTCAGCAAGTGGTCAAGTACGCCAAGGAAAACCTGAGCCGCAAGCGTCCCGATATTCAAATCGTCGGTGAAGATCTGCATCCTTTGGCGCAAGTGCGTGACTTCGCCCCCTACATTGCCAAAATCAAAGCCTCTGGTGCTGACACGGTCATCACAGGTAACTGGGGTTCCGACTTAGCCCTGCTGGTCAAAGCGGCCAATGAGGGCGGCTACAACGGCCGCTTCTTCACCTACTACACCGGCGTGACCGGCACACCTACGGCTTTGGGCCAAGGCGCTGCAGGCCGTGTCTACCAAGTCAGCTACGCCCACTACAACATGGGTGGCCGCATGAGCCAGTACATGGCTGGCTTCAAAGCCAAGTACAACGACGATTTGTACACCGGCTCCATGATTGGCATTTTTGATTTGCTGACCCAAGCCATGGCCAAAGCCGGCTCCACCGACCCTGTCAAAGTGGCTGCTGCGATGCATGGTCACAAATTCAAGGGCTACAACGGCGACATGGAAATGCGCAAGCTAGACCACCAAATGCAGCAAACCTTGTTCATGACCGTATGGCAAAAAACCGATAAAAAATTCCCCTACAGCGCCGAAAACACAGGCATGACCTTGGCACCCGTCAAAACCTTCGAGCCCTATGTCTCGAGCACACCGACCAGCTGCCAAATGAAGTTGCCCTCCTGATAGCGGCATTGGCGCTGCTGGCGCTGCCACAGGTTGATACTGTGACAGCGCCTCTTGCCATGATCTGACATGGAATTTTTTCTTATCTCCTCGCTCAATGGCTTGAGCTATGGCTTGTTGCTGTTCATGCTCAGCTCGGGGCTGACGCTGATCTTCAGCATGATGGGGGTGCTGAACTTTGCACACGCCAGTTTTTACATGCTGGGGGCATATTTCGGCTACACCCTAGAGAGCCGCATCGGGTTTTGGCCAGCCTTGGTTTTGGCTCCGCTGCTCACCGGTGCCGCTGGTGCCTTGTTCGAGAGCAAGGTACTGCGCAAAGTCCACAAAATGGGCCATGTGTCTGAACTTCTGGTCACATTCGGGCTGTCTTACATCGTGTTGGAATTGGTGCAACTGCTGTGGGGCCGTGTGGCGGTGGAATTCACCCCACCTGCGTTCTTGCAGGGGCCAGTCTTTACCCTCATCAACCATGGGCAACTGGGCTTGTCATTGGTGGCAGGTGTTGGCGGCGAGATCTGCCAAGCCACGGACACCGCCGTGCGCATTGTCTGCACCCCTTTCCCTGCTACCCGCGCTTTCATCATGGTCACAGCCATCGCCATGGTCATCAGCCTGTGGTGGGTGTTGACCCGTACCCGAGCCGGTCTCATCATCCAAGCGGCTTTGACGCATCCCGAAACCGTTGAAACCTTGGGCCACAACGTGCCGCGGGTGTTCATGCTGGTGTTTGCCATGGGCACGGGCTTGGCTGGCTTGGCAGGGGTGATTGGCGGCTTTACCTTCATCACCGAACCTGCCATGGCAGCGACCGTGGGTTCTGTTATTTTTGTGGTGGTGGTGGTGGGTGGCATGGGGTCGCTGAGCGGTGCTTTTTTGGCCTCGCTGGTCATTGGCATCGTGCAAACCTTTGCGGTGGCGATCGACTATTCGCTCCTGCAACTGTTCAAAGACGTGGGCGTGGTGTTGTCTACCGACTGGCAAAACAACAGCTTCATCAAACTCACGGTGTCGCAAGTCGCCCCCATCTTGCCCTACCTGATGTTGGTGCTGATTTTGATCTTTCGCCCTCGCGGCTTACTTGGCAAACGGGACACCTGAGCATGTCAAACCTGTTGTCTCGCTATGGTCTTTGGCTGGGTTTTGCCATGGTACTACTGGCTGCCCCGTTGATGTTCACCAGCAATTTGTCGCAAACCATGTTGTCGCAAATGGGCATTGCCATCATTGCTTGTCTGTCCTACAACTTGCTGCTGGGGCAGGGCGGCATGTTGAGTTTTGGCCACGCGGTCTACAGCGGCATGGGCAGCTACTTCGCCATTCACGCCCTTAACGCCATTGGGCAGGGTAGTTTGCACCTGCCGGTGGTGCTGCTGCCTTTGGTGGGCGGTTTGGCTGGCATGGGGTTCGCCATTTTGCTAGGCTATGTCACCACCAAAAAATCGGGCACCACGTTCTCCATGATCACGCTGGGCATGGCCGAGTTGGTGTTTGCCATGTCGCTGATGTTCTCAGAGTTTTTCGGCGGTGAAGCGGGGGTGTCTGCCAACCGCGTGGTGGGTGAGGCTTTCATGGGCATCACCTTTGGGCCGCAGCGTCAGGTGTATTACCTCATCGCTTTTTACACCTTTGTATCGGTGGCCTTGTTGTATGCCTTGACCCAAACCCCTTTGGGTCGCATCTTGAACGCGGTGCGTGACAACCCAGAACGTGTGGAGTTCGTGGGCTACAACACCCAGCAAGTACGTTACCGCGCCTTCATCATTGCAGGATTTTTTGCAGGTATTGCGGGTGGCTTGGGTGCGATCAATTTCGAGATCGTCACCGCCGAAGTGGTCGGTCCTGCGCGTTCGGGGTCTTATTTGTTGTTCACCTTTTTAGGTGGCGCCACCTTCTTCTTTGGCCCTATTTTGGGCGGCATTTTGATGGTGTTGGCCTTTGTGCTGCTGTCTGAAATCACCAAAGCGTGGTTGCTGTATTTGGGCTTGGTGTTTTTGTTCATGGTGGTTTATGCGCCTGGTGGTTTTGCAGGCTTGATCATGATGAACCTCAGGATTGCCAAAACTGGCGCTCTCAAGCGCTTGCTGCCCTCCTACGCAGGCTTAGGGGTGGCCATGGCTTTGATGTTGGCGGGTGCAGGCGCTTTGGTGGAGATGATTTACCACCTGCAACTCGACGGTGGCAACGGTTCACAACTCCCCTTCGCGGGTTGGGTTCTGCAGACTGACAGCGCAACCACATGGGGCGTCTCAGTGGCCTTGCTCGCCATTGGTTTGTTGGTGTTTGAAACGGTGCGTCGCCGCTTTGCCCTGATTTGGGGCGATATACAAACCGAGATTGCCGCCGCGCAACAAGCCAAGGAGGCGTCATGAGTGATTCGTCGTTTTCGCTGGACATCCAAGGCCTGACCAAGCAATTTGGCAAGACAGAAATCATCCGTGGGGTGAACTTACAGGTGAAGGCGGGTGAGCGGGTTGCCATCATCGGCCCCAATGGTGCTGGCAAATCCACCTTGTTCAACCTGATCAGTGGTCGCTTTGCACCCACCTCGGGCAGCATCAGCCTGAAAGGCCAACGCATTGATGGGCTCAAGCCCTTTGAGATTAACCGCTTGGGTTTGTCGCGCAGCTTTCAAATCACCAACATCTTCCCCAAACTCAGCGTGTTTGAAAACCTGCGCTGTGCAGTGTTGTGGAGCTTGGGCCACCGTTACAGCTTTTGGTCCTTCTTGGGCAATTTGAAAGACGCCAACGAATTGGCCGAGAACTGGATGCAGCGCATACGCTTGGCGTCCAAGCGTGACACCTTGGCCATGAACCTGACCTATGCCGAGCAACGTGCTTTGGAAATTGGCATCACCATGGCCGGTGGCGCCGAGGTGGTGTTGCTCGATGAGCCCACGGCGGGCATGAACAACAGCGAGACCGAGCGTTTCAGTGGCCTCATCAAAGAAGTCACCCAAGGCAAAACCTTGCTGGCAGTGGAGCACGATATGGGCGTGGTGTTTGGCTTGGCCGACAAAATCGCGGTGCTGGTTTATGGCGAAATCATTGCGTTTGACACTCCCGACAAAGTCCGCGCCAACGCCTTGGTGCAAGAGGCCTATTTGGGCAGTTTGCAAGAGGACCATTGAATGTTGCAAGTCAAAGACCTCCATGCCTATTACGGCAAAAGCCATGTGTTGCATGGCGTGAACTTTTCGGTGGGCAAAGGCGAGATCGTGGCGCTGTTGGGGCGCAACGGCTCGGGGCGCTCGACCACCGCCAAAGCCATCATGGGACTGGTGGATGCCCAAGGCAGTGTCGATTGGCTGGGCCAGCAAATCGTGGGGCGCAAGCCCTTCGAGATCGCCCACCTCGGGCTGGGCTATGTGCCGGAAAACCGCGACATCTTCCCCAAGCTCACGGTGCATCAAAACCTGTTGCTGGGCTTGAAGGGCGATAAACCCCAAGGCCGCTGGAATTTTGAAGACATGTACAACTTGTTTCCGCGCTTGCGCGAACGTCAACATACCGAAGCCGGTGTGTTGTCGGGCGGCGAGCAGCAAATGCTGACCTTGTGCAGAAGCCTCATGGGTGACCCCGAACTCATCATCATCGACGAACCCACCGAGGGTTTGGCCCCCAAAATCGTTGAACTGGTGGGTCAGTTTTTGCTGGAATTGCGCAACCGTGGCGTTTCCGTCTTGTTAATTGAACAAAAGCTCACGATTGCCATGCAAATCTCCGACCGCGCCTTGGTCATGGGACACGGCAGCATGGTGTTTGACGGCACCCCTGACGCCTTGCGGACAGACGCAGCCATCCGCAAGGAATGGTTAGAGGTATAAAATAGTACGATCGTTCTTTTTTACTTTCCCATCTGTTTCTGACAAGGAATTCCTATGAGTGCTGACTATGCAGTCCACGGCGACGTTGCCGTGATTACCTTGAACAACCCGCCCGTCAACGGCTTGGGTTTGGCCACACGCCAAGCGTTTATTGAAGGCCTTGGCAAAGCCATGGCTGACGATGCGGTCAAAGCCGTGGTGGTCACGGGTGCAGGCAAGGCTTTCTCGGGCGGCGCTGACATCAAAGAATTTGGCTCGCCCAAGGCCATTCAAGAACCGCATTTGCTGACCCTGATCAGTGCAATTGAAAATGCCACCAAACCTGTGGTGGCTGCGATTCACACGGTGGCCATGGGCGGCGGCTTGGAATTGGCACTGGGTTGCCACTTCCGCATTGCAGCACCCGGCACCGATGTGGCTCTGCCTGAAGTCAAACTCGGCCTCATTCCTGGTGCTGGTGGCACACAGCGTTTGCCACGTGTGTTGGGCGTTGAACCCGCACTGAACATGATCGTCAGCGGTGAGCCCATCAAGAGCGAGATGCTGGCCATGTTGCCCGGACAAAAACTGTTCGATCAGATGGCTACTTCAGCAGCTACCTTGATGGACGAAGCCATCGCCTTTGCCCAAAGCGTGGTGGGTACTTCACCACTCCCACGTGTGCGTGACATGCCCTGCAAACACCCTAACGCAGACGCTTTCTTCAAATTCACCACCAATATGGTCAACGGCATGACCAAGGGCAAGTACCCCGCGCCTCTGAAGTGCATTGAGGCGGTGCAAAACGCCACCAAGATGAAGTTCGACCAAGGCATGGAAGCCGAGCGTGAAATCTTCACCAACCTGATGTTCACCCCCGAGTGTCGTGCTTTGCGCCATTTGTTTGTGGCGCAACGTGCCACCACCAAAATCGCCGATGTGCCTGCAGATACTCCTGTGCGTGAGATCAAAAGCGTGGCCGTCATTGGTGCGGGCACCATGGGTGGCGGTATCAGCATGAATTTCCTCAATGCGGGCATCCCGGTCAAGATTTTGGAGATGAAGCAAGAGGCCTTGGACAAAGGCATTGCCATCATCGAGAAAAACTACCAGTCTCAAGTGAAAAAAGGCAAGTTGAAGGAAGACAAATTGGCCCAGCGCATGGGTCTGTTGTCGACCACCTTGAACTACGACGACTTGAAAGACGCCGATTTGGTGATCGAAGCCGTTTTCGAGGAAATGGGCGTCAAAGAAACCGTGTTCAAGAAGTTGGACGAGGTGATGAAACCCGGTGCGATTTTGGCTTCCAACACCTCGACCTTGGACGTCAACGCCATCGCTGCTTTCACAAAGCGTCCGCATGACGTGGTGGGCTTGCACTTTTTCAGCCCCGCCAACGTCATGAAGTTGCTCGAAGTTGTGCGCGGCTCGGCCACCGGCAAAGACGTGATGGCCACCGTCATGGGTGTCGCCAAAAAGATCAAGAAAACCGCCGTGGTCTCAGGCGTGTGCGATGGTTTCATCGGCAACCGCATGATCGAGCAGTACAGCCGCCAAGCTGGTTTCTTGATTGAAGAAGGCTGCACACCGCAGCAAGTCGATAAAGCAGTGGAGAAGTTTGGGTTCGCCATGGGCCCCTTCCGCATGGGCGACTTGGCTGGCAACGACATCGGCTGGGCGATTCGCAAGCGCCGTTATGTGGAAAAGCCCGACCTGAAGTACAGCAAAACCGCCGACCTGTTGTGCGAACTTGGTCGTTTCGGCCAAAAAGTGGGCAAGGGCTGGTACGACTACCTGCCTGGCAAACGCGACGCCATCCCTAACAAAGAGGTGGAGGACATGATCGCCAAGCACCGCACATCGCTTGGTATCAGCGCTCGCAAAATCAGTGACGACGAAATCGTTCAGCGCTTGGTGTTCTCACTGGTCAACGAAGCCGCTTTCATTTTGGAAGAGGGCATTGCCGCCCGTGCCAGCGACATCGACATGGTCTACATCACCGGCTACGGCTTCCCCATCTACCGTGGCGGCCCCATGAATTACGCCGACCAGTTTGGGCTGTTCAATGTGGTGCAAACCATGCACCGCTTTGCGCAAAACCCACACGATGACGCCAAATTCTGGCAACCCGCCCCCTTGCTCGCTCGCTTGGTGGCTGAAGGCAAAACATTCAATTAAGGAACCCATCATGACCAACGCTGTCATCGTCTCCACCGCTCGCACACCCTTGGCCAAAAGCTGGCGCGGGGCTTTCAACATGACCCACGGCGCCACTTTGGGTGGCCACGCGGTCAAACACGCCATCGCCCGTGCCGGCATTGACGCCGCCCACGTCGAAGACGTCATCATGGGTTGCGCCAACCCCGAGGGCGCCACAGGTGCCAACATCGCCCGTCAAATCGCTTTGATGGCTGATTGCCCCATCACCGTGAGTGGGCTGACCATCAACCGTTTTTGCTCGTCGGGTTTGCAAACCATTGCACTGGCTTCACAGCGCGTCATCGCTGGTGAAGGCGATGTGTATGTGGCCGGTGGCGTGGAAAGCATCTCTTGTGTGCAACAAGAAATGAACCAGCACATGCTGATGGACCCCGCGCTCAACAAAAAGAAGCCTGAGATTTACTGGAACATGCTGCAAACTGCCGAGCAAGTGGCCAAGCGCTACAACATTGGCCGCGACGCCATGGACGAGTACGGTGCGGCCAGCCAGCAAAAAGCCTGTGCTGCCCAAGCAGCTGGCAAATTCAATGACGAGATCGCCGCCATCACCGTGCAAGCTGGCGTGGTCGACAAAGTCATGGGCATGATGACCAAGCAAGTCACCGTGAGCGCCGACGAGGGCTTGCGCGAAGGCACGACCGCTGAAGGCATCGCAGGCATCAAACCCGCCATGCCTGGTGGCGTGATCGCTGCCGGCAATGCCAGCCAGTTCTCGGACGGTGCAGGCGCTTGCGTGGTGACCAGCGAAGCCTATGCCACCCAGCACAACCTCAAACCCTTGGGCCGCTTCTTGGGCTTTGCCGTGGCCGGTTGCGAACCCGATGAAATGGGCATTGGTCCGGTTTACGCCATCCCCAAGGTGTTGAAGCGTTTGGGCCTGAGCATCCAAGACATCGATTTGTGGGAACTGAACGAAGCCTTTGCCGTGCAAGTGCTGTACTGCCGCGACAAGCTGGGCATTCCCCCTGAGTTGCTGAATGTGAATGGTGGCGCGATTGCTGTGGGTCACCCCTACGGTGTCAGCGGCCAACGCCTGACCGGCCACGCTTTGATTGAAGGCAAACGCCGTGGTGCCAAGCGGGTGTGCGTCACCATGTGCATTGGCGGCGGCATGGGCGCGGCAGGTATCTTTGAGGTGCTGTGATTGCTTTGCGGGATTGCTTCAGCCCTTCGGGCTTCGCAATGACAAATAGGTCATTGCGAGCGAAGCGAAGCAAACTTTCGTCATTGCGAGCGAAGCGAAGCAAACTTTCGTCATTGCGAGAGAAGCGAAGCAACGTAATGCGAGATTGCTTCAGCCTCAGGCCTCGCAATGACGCTTTAAAGTAACTCCATGGCCCTCAGACACACCGTTGATTTTTTGCTCTACGACTGGTTAGCCACCCAGGGCTTGACGCAACGCGAACGCTTTGCCGATCACTCCCGCGAAACCTTTGACGCGGTGCTCGACACTTGCGAGCGCATCGCTCGCGAGAAATACGCGCCGTTCAACCGAATGGTGGATGTGCAAGAACCCGCCTTCGATGGCGAAAAAGTCATCCTGCCCCCTTGTACCCAAGCCGCTCACGATGCCTATGTGCAAAGCGGCATGTTGAGCGCCGCGCAAGACCATGACATCGATGGCATGCAACTGCCTTACACCGTGGAAGCAGCGGCGAATGCGTTTTTTGCATGTGCTTCAGTCAGCATAGGTGGGGGCATGTTGACCGTGGGCAATGCCAATTTGCTGATGAAACATGGCACTGAGTTACAAAAACAGGTGTTTGCGCTCAACGAATTCAATGGCCGTTTTGCCGGCACCATGTGCTTGAGCGAACCGCAAGCGGGCTCGTCTTTGTCCGATGTGGCCACCCGTGCCATACCTGACGGTGATGACCACGCACAAGACCCTCTGGGACCCCGCTACCGCCTCAAAGGCAACAAGATGTGGATTTCCACCGGCGACCATGAGTTGACCGAGAACATCGTTCACTTGGTGTTGGCCAAAATCCCTGGCCCTGACGGCAAAACCATTGCGGGCACCAAAGGCATTTCCCTCTTCATCGTGCCAAAAAAATTGGTGGACATCCAAGGGCAGTTGACCGGTGAACGCAACGATGTGGCGCTGGCCGGGCTGAACCACAAGCTGGGCTGGCGCGGCACGGTCAACACCCTGCTGAACTTTGGCGAAGGCAAATATCCGGTGCGGGGTTCGGCCGGTGCGATTGGCTATTTGGTGGGTGAAGCCGGCAAGGGCTTGCAATGCATGTTCCACATGATGAACGAGGCCCGCATTGGGGTCGGTCTGGCCGCCACCATGTTGGGCTTGGCGGGCTACTACGCCTCCCTCGATTACGCGCAAACCCGCACCCAAGGCCGCCCTGTCGGGCCCGCCGGCAAAGACCCCTCGCAGCCACCGGTGCGGCTGATTGAACACGCCGACATCAAGCGCATGTTGCTGGCGCAAAAAGCCTATGGCGAGGGCGCATTGGCGCTGGGCCTGTACTGCGCCCGTTTGGTGGATGAATTGCACACCGGCGACGAAGCGCAACGCAGCGATGCCCAATGGCTGTTGGAAGTGTTGACGCCGATTGTGAAAAGCTGGCCCAGCGAATGGTGTTTGGAGGGCAACAGCTTGGCCATCCAAATACACGGGGGCTATGGCTATACGCGGGACTTCCCCGTCGAACAATATTGGCGCGACCAGCGCCTGAACATGATCCACGAAGGTACCCACGGCATCCAAGCCATGGATTTGTTGGGGCGCAAAGTGCTGCTCGAAGACGGGCGCGGTTTAAAACTGTTGGGACAGCACATCCAAGCCACCATTGATCTTGCTTTGAACGACAGTCATCGCGAGTACCCCAACAGTCATCGCGAGCGAAGCGAAGCGAACCACCTGCAAACCCACGCCCAAGCCCTGCAACAAGCCTGGAAAGACGTGGTGCAAGCCACCCAAGCCGCTTGGGCTGGCGGCGAACCTGCGGTGGCGCTGGCCAATGCCGTGCCCTATATGCAAGCCTTTGGCCACACCGTCCTGGCGTGGACCTGGTTGCAAGTAGCTTTGGCGTCGCAAGGCGAGGGCGATGCCAACTTGGGGCGCCGTCAGGCCTGCCAGTTTTTCTTTCACTACGAGTTGCCCAAAATCAGCGCATGGTTGAATGTGGTGAACAGCCGCGACACCACCTGTGCCGATATGCCCGAGGGTGCTTTTTAATTTTCAATAGAAAGTGTGTGCCATGACACGTACGGTTCAACAACTCTTCGATTTATCCGGCAAAACCGCCTTGGTGACGGGTGGCTCTCGCGGCTTAGGCTTGCAACTTGCGCAGTCGCTGGGCGAGGCGGGTGCCAAAGTCTTGCTGAGCTCCCGCAAAGCCGCTGATTTGGAAGAGTCGGTCGCAATCCTGAAAAAAGCCGGCATTGATGCGCAGTTCATCGCCGCCGATTGCGCCGATGAACATGACATACAGCGCCTTGGTGCTGCAAGTATGAAGGCTTTGGGTCATGTGGATATTTTGGTCAATAACGCGGGAGCCGCTTGGGGCGCACCTGCTGAGGACCACCCCATTGACGCCTGGGACAAGGTGATGAATTTGAATGTGCGCGGCTATTTCATCCTCAGCCAGTACATCGGTAAGCACAGCATGTTGCCGCGGCGTACAGGCAGCATTGTCAATGTGGCATCTATTGCAGGCTTGGGCGGTAATCCCAGTGGCATGAAGACCTTGGCTTACAACACTTCCAAAGCGGCGGTGATCAATTTCACCCGCGCCTTGGCTGGCGAATGGGGTGAGCACAATGTGCGGGTCAACGCGATTTGCCCAGGCTTTTTCCCCAGCAAAATGACAGCAGGGATCTTGAAAAATATCGGTGAAGAAAACCTCAAATCCCACGCGCCGCTGCGCCGCTTGGGAGACGATGAAGATTTGAAAGGCTTGTGTTTGCTCTATGCCTCTGATGCAGGCAAACACATCACCGGACAATGGCTGGCCGTCGACGGCGGTGTCAGTTGTATTTCAGGCGGATAAACCTAGGAGACTTCCATGCCACACAACCCCCAAATCCATTTGGTCAGCCGCCCCACAGGCGAACCCACGGCTGACAACTTCAAATTGCTCACTTTGGAGACACCCGCTTTGCAAGACAAGCAAGTGTTGGTCAAGCACGAGTACATGAGCTTGGACCCCTATATGCGTGGCCGAATGAACGACGGCAAAAGCTATACCGCGCCCCAAGCCTTGAACGCGGTCATGGTTGCAGGAACCGTGGGCGAGGTGGTGGAGAGCCGTCACCCCCAATTTGCGGTGGGCGACAAAGTGGTCGGCATGGGCGGCTGGCAAACCTACAGCGTGGTGGATGCCGATGCACCTGCGGCGCTTCGCAAAATTGACACCACCCATGTGCCCATCAGCCATTACCTGGGTGCTGTCGGTATGCCAGGTGTCACCGCATGGCACGGCTTGGTGCGCATCATCAACCCCAAAGCCGGTCAAACCCTCACCGTCAGCGCGGCCAGTGGCGCGGTCGGCAGCGCCTTTGGTGCCTTGGCCAAAGCCCGTGGTTGTCGCGTGGTGGGTTTTGCCGGTGGCAAAGACAAATGCGATTACGTGGTGAAAGAACTCGGCTTTGATGCTTGCATCGACTACAAAGAACACAGCGACTACCTGTCTTTGTCCAAGGCCGTGAAAGAAGCTTGCCCCAACGGCATCGACGGCCATTTTGAAAACGTGGGTGGCATGGTGTTGGATGCGGTCATGCTGCGCATGAACGAGTTTGGCAGCATTGCGGTCTGCGGCATGATTGCGGGCTACAACGGCAAGCCCATTCCCATGACCAACCCTTCCTTGATTTTGATGAGCCGCTTGAAAGTGCAAGGCTTTATCGTCAGCGAACACCCTGCCGATTGGCCCGAGGCCTTGAAAGAACTGGGCACCTTGGTGGGCAGCGGCAAGTTCAAACCCCGCGAAACCGTGGCCCATGGCTTGGAGAATGCACCCGAGGCATTTTTCGGTTTGCTCAAAGGCAAAAACTTTGGCAAGCAAGTGGTGAAAATCTGATGTCCGAACTCATTCTTCACCATTACCCCACATCGCCCTTTGCTGAAAAAGTGCGGTTGATCATGGGCTATAAAAAGCTGTCATGGCAAGGTGTGACCATTCCCATGGTCATGCCCAAGCCCGAGCTCATGCCCTTGACGGGTGGCTACCGCCGCACACCGGTATTGCAAATTGGTGCTGATGTTTACTGCGATACCGCCCTGATATGCAATGTGCTGGATCAGTTGCACCCTGAGCCTTCGCTTTATGGCAAACACGCCAAAGGCTTGGTGCGCACCGTGGCGCAATGGGCGGACAACATTGTGTTTCCCTCCGCCATGGGCTACAACTTTCAACCTGCGGGTGCGGCCCATGTGTTTGCCAGCACCGACCCCGAGGTGGTGAAAGTGTTTGCTGCCGACCGCCAAGCCATGCGGGGCGGGGCGTCTCGTATGCCTGCCGCAGACGCTACCAGCGCATACAAGAACTACCTGCGCCGCGTCTCCAGTATGTTGGAGGGCCAAGACTTTGTCATGGGTTCCCAGCCCACCTTGGCCGACTTTTCCATCTACCACTCGGTGTGGTTCACCGTGGTCAAAGTGCCTTTGCTTGCAGGCATTTTGGACACCACGCCTTTGGTGAAGGCTTGGGTTGAACGAATGGCAGCCTTCGGCCACGGCAACAGCACCAACCTCAGCGCTGTCGATGCGCTGAAGGTCGCCCATGACGCCACACCCTTGGATGTAAGCAAAGAGGTGTTCCAAGACGAGCACGGCATTCCTTTGGGCACACAGGTCATCGTTCACGCTGAAAGCTTTGGCACCGAACCCACGCAGGGCGAATTGGTGGCTGCCACTCGCACACGCTACAGCTTGAGCCGCAGCGACCCACGCACCGGCACGGTCCATGTGCATTTCCCGCGCAACGGCTTCCATATGAAAAGGGCAGAAGCATGATTTCCGATTTCAAAGGCAAAACCGCAGTCTTGACGGGTGGTGCATCTGGCTTTGGCTTGGAATGCGCTCGCATTGGGGCCACTTTGGGCATGAATGTGGTGCTGGTCGATGTGCAAAAAGATGCACTTAAAGCCGCACACGATGAAATCAAAGCCATGGGTGTGCATGTCATGGCCAAGCGGGTAGATGTCTCAAACGCTGATGAGATGCAAGAGCTGGCCACGGCTGTGTTCGAGCGCTTTGGCGCACCCCACTTTGTGTTTAACAACGCAGGGGTGGGCGCAGGTGGATTGGTCTGGGAAAACTCGGTCAAGGATTGGGAATGGCTGATCGGTGTCAACCTGTGGGGCGTTATCCACGGCGTACGCTTGTTCACCCCCATGATGTTGGAAGCTGCCAAGAAAGACCCCGCATACCAAGGCCATATCGTCAATACCGCCAGCATGGCCGGACTGCTGACACCGCCCAATATGGGCATTTATAACGTCACCAAACACGCGGTGGTGGCCTTAACCGAAACCCTGTACCAAGACTTGAAGTTGGTCAGCGAGCAAATCAGCGCCAGTGTGTTGTGCCCTTATTTCGTTCCGACTGGCATTAACCAAAGCGAGCGCAACCGTCCAGCGCATTTGCCGCCGGTTGCTTTCACCAAAAGCCAACTCATTGGCCAAGCCATGAGCGACAAAGCGGTGGGCAGTGGCAAAGTCAGCGCAGCGCAAGTGGCGCAGATGGTGTTTGACGCCATCAAAGCTGAGCAGTTTTATATCTATAGCCACCCCAAAGCCTTGGGTAATGCCCAAACCCGCTTTGATGCCATCGTTCATGGAACCAACCCGCCAGACCCATTTGCGGAGCGTCCCGATATTGGCATCTCGCTTAAACAGGCATTGAAAGAATAAAACGCAAGCCATGCGGGCCCTGCGCATTTATGCTGGCCCCACGGCCCGCCAACACATTGCCGACAAAGGCTTGCTGCCCCAGCACATCAGTGTGGTGCCAGGCGCAGCAGGTGGTCCCAAGGGCTTGATCTTGGGACCCATAGACCGTTTTTTATTTGGCCATTGGTTGCCACGCAGCGACCAACCCATTGACTTGGTGGGTGCCTCCATTGGCGCTTGGCGCATGGCCACCGCCTGTCTGTCCCAGCCTGAAAAAGAGCTGCTTGCCTTGGAAGAGGCTTATATCCATCAGCACTACGAATTGGCCCCAGGTCAACGCCGACCCACGCCGCACCAAGTCAGCACCGATTTCGCCGCCAATTTGCACCGTTTTTACAGCGGCCGTATTCACCCTGTGATTCACCATCCGCGCTACAGATTGCATGTGATGACCTCACGCGGTTTGGGCTTGCTCTCCCAAGACAATGCATTGCGCACACCACTGGGATACGCCGCAGCCTACATCAGCAATTTTTTCAGCCGACCCGCCATGGGCAGGTGGTTAGAGCGTGTGGTGTTTTCCAGCCCCTTCATGGGAGCGCCGCATCCATTACCCTTTGCCACAGACGATTACCCCTCACGTCAACTGGCCTTGAGCGAAGACAACTTCATGGATGCGGTGCAAGCGAGTTGCTCCATTCCATTTGTGTTGGAAGCGGTGAAAGCCATACACGGTGCACCTGCAGGGGCTTATTGGGATGGCGGCATCACCGACTACCACTTGCATTTGGACTACCGCCAAGCCAAGGGATTAACGCTGTACCCGCATTTCCAAAAAGCCGTGGTGCCCGGCTGGTTGGACAAAAAACTGACCCGTCGCCACCACGCCACCGCATTTTTAGACAGCACGGTCTTGTTGGCGCCAGACCCTGAATGGGTGCGAACGCTGCCCAATGGAAAACTCCCCGACCGCACCGACTTCACCACCTACGGCCAAGACTTGGCTGCTCGGGTCAAAGTGTGGACACAAGCCGTGGGTGAGGCCCAGCGTTTGGCCGACGAATTGGCAGACTGGTTGTTGCAACCCGACTTTGGCAGGGTGGAAGCGCTTTAAGGGCTTGCTTTACAAAGCGCAGACCATTTCCACATGCGCCATGTTCGCTTCCATAAACACCTCGCCTTGGCGACGAAAGCCTTGACGACGGTAAAAGTTCTCGGCACTGCATTGGGCATGTAGCAATATCTGTTGGTCACCACGCGCTCGGGCAGCGTCCATCAAGGCCGACAAGACTTGGTCGCCTAAGCGCTGGCCGCGCAGCACCCGCTTGACCGCCATGCGACCAATTTTGGCGACGCCATTCACCGAGGGCAGCAAACGCCCCGTGGCCACCGGCAAGCCCAAACGGTTGCACAACACCGCATGAACGCAATGCTCGTCGCGGGAATCCCATTCCATGGCTTGGTCCACGCCTTGCTCATCCACGAACACCTCGGTACGCAAGGGGCCGGTGAGGGGTTTCAATTCTGCCCAGGTGCCCAGTTGCAAAGTGGTCATGGGCTCGCCTTGCTCAAAACCCAGCAAGGTGTCTCGCAAGGCTTGCGGTACGGGCTTGGAGGTTTGGGTTTGGGGGTCGGCATAGACATAGACCAACTCGCCCTTGACCAACATCTGCTCGCCGCGAAACACCACGCCATCAAAAACAATGGACGAGTTGCCTATTCGCGCACAACGCATACCGATGTGCAGCAAATCGTCGTAAACCGCCGAGGCTTTGTATTCCAAACTGGACTTGACCACAAATAAATCGCCACCCATGCCGTGCAAACTTTGCTCGTAGGGCAGAGCCAAGGCTCGCCAATAGTCAGATACGGCGGTGTCCAAGTACATCAGATAGTGGCCGTTGAAGACGATTTTTTGCATATCGACCTCAACCCAGCGCACCCGCAGGGCATGGAAAAAACGAAAGTCTTGGCGGTTCATGGCGGTGGTGTTGTCCGTTAAAGTGGCGGCATCCTACAACGAGCTGAGCGGAAAACACCATGGCCAGTATTTTTTACATCACCCAAGTTCATATTGAATACGGCGCTTTGCAACGCTTGACCGAGGAGTGCCAACGCATTGGCATCTCTCGTCCCCTGATCGTGACCGATGCGGGGATCAAAGCCGCGGGTTTGCTGCAGCAGGCCTTGGATGCCATGCAAGGCATGAATGTCACCGTGTTTGACGCCACGCCCTCCAACCCCACCGAAGCGGCGGTGCGCTCGGCAACCGCTTTGTGCCAGCAACACCAGTGCGATGGTTTGATTGCTTTTGGTGGGGGATCATCGATTGACTGCGCCAAGGGCGTGGCGATTGCTGCGACCCACGAGGGGCCACTCACCACCTACGCCACCATCGAGGGGGGCTCACCCCGCATCACCGACAAAGTGCTGCCTCTCATCGCTGTGCCCACCACTGCCGGCACGGGCAGCGAAGTGGCCCGAGGCGCCATCATCATCGTCGACGATGGCCGCAAGCTGGGTTTTCATTCTTGGCATTTGGTGCCCAAGGTGGCTTTGCTGGACCCTGCGCTCACCCTCGGTTTGCCACCCCTGATGACGGCAGCAACCGGCATGGATGCGATTGCCCATTGCATGGAAACCTTCATGTCCTCAGCTTTCAACCCACCGGCTGATGGCATTGCTTTGGACGGCTTGGCGCGTGGTTGGGCCAATATTGAACGCGCCACGCGGGACGGCAGCGACCGCGATGCACGTTTGCAAATGATGAGCGCCTCGATGCAAGGCGCGATGGCGTTTCAAAAAGGCTTGGGCTGCGTGCATTCGCTCAGCCACAGCCTGGGCGGCATCAACCCCAAGTTGCACCACGGCACCTTGAACGCCATGTTTTTGCCAGCGGTCATTGCCTTCAACGCCCAAGCCCCCGCCATGCAAAAAGAACTTCGCTTGGCCCGTATGGCCCAAGCCATGGGTTTGCCAGAAAGCGCCAAACCTGCGCAAACCATTGGCGACGCCATCCACGCCATGAACGCCCGTTTAAGTCTGCCCAGTGGCTTGGCCTCCATGGGCGTGAGTGCTTTGCAGTTTGACGACATCATCAAAGGCGCCATCGCCGACCACTCGCACAAAACCAATCCCCGTGAAGCCTCGGCAGAAGATTACCGTGTGATGCTGCAAGCCTCGATGTAATCCGTTAAGCGTATTCGTCACTGCGTCTAGTTTCGTCACTGCGAGGAGCGTAGCGACGAAGCAGTCCAAAGATCACTTCGCTTCGCTCGTGATGACGGCAAATTAAATATCGTCCCGCAACACATAAGGCAGGGGATGCAAAGTCAAGCCAGCACCTTGGGCGGTTGCCAAACCACCCGCCGTGTCTTCCAAAGCACTGGTTTGCAAACACACCACCGCCCAATGCCCCTGCACAGGATGGTGACAGGCTTGGGCGACGACGCCTGAAGGTTGGCTGGGATCGCTGGCACTGAATATCTCTTGGCCAGCTTGCAGCGCCGCAGTTGCCGATGCAAGGTAAGCACGGCGTTTCAAGGTGCCGCGAAACTGGCTACGCGCCACCACCTCTTGGCCGGGGTAGCAGCCTTTTTTGAAGTTCACGCCGTCCACCGATTCAAAGTTGAGCATTTGCGGCACAAAAGCCTCGAAGGTGGCGGCTTGCACATCGGCGACGCCACTGAGCACCTCGGACAGCAACCAATCGTAAAGGTCTAAGGCAGCGGTCGCTAAAGCCGTACCCACCGGCACGACCTGCAAAGCCCGGGCATGACCTTGTGCAGGGTAAAGCCGCACCGTCCAAGCGGCATCCATGGCCAAAGACCACGGTGACTCGCCAAGCGACGCAGGCACCGTAGCACCCAACAGGCCACGCACTTCGTACTGCTCGGACACATCGTTCATCACCACCTTGGCTCGCAGCACAAACATGCGCAAACGCTTCAAGGTCTGCGCCAGCAGGTCTTGTCGCAGGATCAGCCAGACATCATCGGGCGAGGTTTTGAAACCAATAAAACTAGCTTGCATCCGTCCTTTGGCATTGCAAAACGCGGCCAAACGGGCTTGATCGGGCGGTAAGAGCAAAAAATCGTTGCTCAATTGGTTGTGCAAAAAATTGGCAGCGTCTGCACCTTGGGCATGGAGGACGCCGAGGTGAGGCAGGGTGCAGCTACCTTGGGCAGTGCCCAACAAGTCGGGGAGAGCAACAAATGTATTCATGCCTCTATTATCATGGCCGCATCTTTTGACACCGCAGGAGCGGCAATGAAATGGTTTTGGAGCAGCCTTTGGCTGGCAACAGGCATGGCACTGGTCATCTTAGGCGCTGCCGCATGGTGGGTCTTGCGTCCCTTGCCCATGGCCACGCAGACGGTCGATCTGTCGGTATCCCTAGGTTCAAGCCCACGCATGGTGGCCAATCAAATAGCCGAGTCCGGCATTGATGTGTCTCCGACGCTGATGTACTACTTGTTCAGGCTCAGTGGTCAGTCCAAGCTGATTCGCGCTGGCAGCTATGAAATTGCCAACACCACCAACGCGTGGGACTTGCTGCAAAAACTGGTGCGTGGCGAAGAAAATCTGATAGCCATCACTTTGGTGGAGGGCTGGACTATGCGCCAATGGCGTCAAGCCTTGGGCAAAGCCGAGTTTTTAAAGCATGACACCCAAGGCGATACCGATGATGAGTTGATGCGCCGCTTAGGATTGGCCGACATGCCTGCGGAAGGGCGGTTTTTTCCAGATACTTATATGTATGGCAAAGGCAGCAGCGATGTGGCTGTGTTGCGCCGCGCTTTGCACGCCATGGACAAGCAGTTAGCACAGGCTTGGGCCAAACGAGACATGGGCTTGCCGTTACAAAACCCGCAAGAAGCCTTGATTTTGGCCAGCATTGTGGAAAAAGAAACCGGTAAACCTTCAGACCGCGCCATGATTGCCAGCGTTTTTCATAACCGCTTGCGCATCAATATGCCCCTGCAAACCGACCCGACCGTGATTTACGGCATGGGAGCTGACTTCGACGGCAATTTACGCCGCGTCGACTTGCAAACCGAGCATCCTTGGAACACCTATGTCCACCGAGGCTTACCGCCCACACCCATCGCCATGCCAGGCAAAGCCGCATTGCTGGCGACACTTCAACCCGCCACCAGCAAAGCGCTGTACTTTGTGGCGCGGGGTGATGGCAGCAGTGAGTTCAGCGAAACCTTGGACAAGCACAACGCTGCCGTGGATCGCTACCAGCGCAACCCTGCCAAGGCACAATAAGCGGCATGTACCCTGGGATTTTCATCAGCTTTGAAGGCATAGACGGCGCAGGCAAATCCAGCCATGTGCAAGCTGTGGCGGATGCTTTTGCCCAAGCCAAACGCCAAGTGGTGCTGACCCGCGAACCAGGCGGCACGCCCTTGGCTGAAAAACTGCGCGACATGGTTTTGCACGACAGCATGGACCCCTTAAGCGAAGTGCTGCTGATGTTTGCGGCGCGGCGTGACCATTTGCAGCAAGTGATTGAACCCGCTTTGGCCCGTGGCGATGTGGTGGTTTGCGACCGCTTCACCGACGCCACTTTTGCCTACCAAGGTGCGGGGCGCGGTTTTGACTTGAATGTGTTGAGGCAACTGGAACTTTGGGTTCAAGCCTTGCCCTCGGGCGGTTTGCGCCAACCTGATCTCACCTTGTGGTTTTCGCTGGACCCCGCCATTGCTGCACAACGCCTGAGCAACGCCCGAGTGCCTGACCGCTTTGAAGCCCAGCCCGCCGCGTTTTTCGCCAAAGTTCACCAAGGCTATCTCGACCGACTGCAAGCCGATCCAAAGCGGTTTGCCCGTATCGACGCTTCAGCATCGCTGGACGCTGTGCGCAGCCAAGTCATGCAAGTGCTTAAAGAGCGCCTTCATCTTCAATTCGCACCATGAGCGCCTTGGCACCTTGGTTGCAAACCTCCTTGGAAAACCTGCTGCCCCGCGCTGGGCACGCTTGGTTGATTCAGGGCTCGTCCGGTTTGGGGCAGTACGAACTCTCTTTGGCGCTTGCCCAAGGCTGGTTATGTTCAGCGCCCACAGCGCCCACAGCGCAAGGCGCTTGCGGCCAATGCGCCAGTTGCCACGGCATCGCTGTGCGGGTTCATGCCGACTTTCGGGTGCTCATGCCCGAAACCGAGTTGATGGAACGGGCTTGGCCGCTGAGCGAAAAAGCGGAAAAAGAGATTGACGACAAAAAACGCAAACCCAGCCGAGAGATTCGTGTGGACGCGCTGCGCGAGATGCTGGACTTTTGCCATATGACCCGCTCAGGTGAACGCGGCAAAGTGGTGATGATTTACCCCGCCGAGCAAATGAACACGGTGACCGCCAACACCTTGCTCAAAACCTTGGAAGAGCCGCCTGCCGACACCCGCTTCATTTTGGCTACCTCCGCGGCCCATGAGTTGCTGCCCACCATCCGCAGCCGATGCTTGGTTTACACCCTGAACTGGCCCGACTCAGCCCCTGCCTTGGCTTGGCTGACCGAGCAGGGTTTGCCTAAAGCTGAAGCTGAGGCTTTGCTTCGTGCGGCTGGGGGTCGAGCCCATGACGCCTTGGCCTTTTTCAACGACGGCTTGAAAGCCAAAGATTGGGCAGGCTTGCCCAAGTTGCTGCTGCGCGGCGAGGCCGGTTGGCTGGTTGACGCTGCTCCCGCCATGGTTTTGTCTGTTTTGCAAAAGCTTTGCCACGATATGCAGGCTTTGGCTTGTGGCAGCACACCCCGCTACTTCGATGCCGCAGATTTACCTAAACCTTCCCCTTTGAATACCCTTAGCCTCTGGTCGCGGGAGCTGATGGACAGCGCCCGAACCGTGGACCACTCCTTTAACCCCGGTCTGTTACTGCAAGCCTGGGTCAGCCGTGCCCAACGGGCTTTGAATGCCGCCTGAACCATGTACACCGACTCGCATTGCCACCTGAATTTCCCTGAACTGCAAGCCAATTTAGGCGATATCCGCCAAGCCATGCAAGAAGCGCAGGTCTCCCGTGCCCTCTTGATCAGCACGCAAATGGAAACCTTTCATGATGTGAATGCCATGGCGGTGGCGCATGACAATTTTTGGTGTACAGCCGGCGTTCACCCCGATGAAGAAGGCGTTCAAGAGCCCACTTTGGATGACTTGCTGGCCATGGGCAGACAACCGAAAGTGGTGGGCATAGGCGAAACTGGCTTGGACTACTACCGACTGGGCGAGCGAACAGTGGCAGACATGGAATGGCAGCGTGAGCGCTTTCGCCGCCATATCCGCTGCGCCCAAACCCTGCGACTGCCCTTGGTGATTCATACCCGCAGTGCCAGCGCCGACACCTTGGCCATATTGAAAGAAGAGGGCGAAGATGGTGGTGCCAAAGCTGTAGGCGGTGTGTTTCATTGCTTCACCGAAACCGCAGAGGTGGCCAAAGCCGCGCTGGACTTGGGTTTTTACATCTCGTTTTCAGGCATTTTGACGTTTAAAAATGCCCAAGATTTGCGCGATATTGCTGGCTGGATGCCGATGGACCGCATCTTGATAGAGACCGACAGCCCCTACTTGGCGCCTGTTCCCCACCGTGGCAAGACCAACAACCCTTCTTATGTGCCGTGGGTCGCCAAGCAAATTGCCAGTCTGCGCGGCCTGGATGAAGAAGAGGTGGGACGGCAGACTTCAGCCAATTTTGATCGCTTGTTTCAAGGGGTTTTAAGTTGAAGTATTACTTTAAATATTTAATTTTCAGCATTGTTTTAATTTGTTATTTTCCAGTTAAGGCTGGCTCCTATGACGATTTTTTCAAGGCCATTGAATTAGACAATGCCGAGGCTGTGACTGCACTTTTACAACGTGGTTTTGACCCTGACAGCCCCAGTCCGCAGGGCCAGCCAGCGCTGATGCTGGCCATGCAAAAGTCTTCGCGCAAAGTGGCCGAGGTGCTGATGGATTGGAAAACCACCAACCTGAGCATCCACAACCCCCAAATGGAAACGCCGTTGATGTTGGCGGCCATCACCAACCAATTGGATTGGGCTAAAAAGCTGATCGAACGGGGCGCAGATGTCAACCAAAAAGGCTGGACACCGCTGCACTATGCCGCCACCAAGGGCAACATTGAGATCATGCGCTTGCTGATTGAAAACCATGCCTACCTTGACGCCGAGTCACCCAATGGCACCACGCCGCTGATGATGTCGGCGCATTACGGCACACCCATGGCCACCAAATTGCTGCTGGAAGAGGGCGCTGACCCTCGGTTGAAGAACCAGTTGGGTATCAACGCCTTGGAATTTGCTCGCAAGGGCAACAAGCCTGAATCAATGCAATATATAGAGGCTTTTCAAGCCGCTTGGAACCAAAAATACCCCCCAAAACCTTGATTTCAGGGAGCACTGCGGCTTAAGACCACAGCGCCGCGTAACTGACCTGGCTGGTAGTTCACCGCCTTGTCATTGGGGTACAGCTCGCTGAGTTTGGCTTTGACTTCAGGGCTGATTTGGTCAGAACTGCCATGGCAAGCCACGCACATGGGCTGCATCACGATGGGCTTGGCGAAATGAAATTCTTTGCTGCCATCGGGCTTGACCACAGTTTCGGAAAACTCCATATCAGCGGGTTTGTCGCCACGGGCCAAACCCGCATCAAACTGGGCTAAGGCCTTGGCTTGCCAGTCATTGGGCACGCCCATGACAGGGTTTCTGGCACGTGTGCCCACGCGGCT
>CAMCWS010000008.1 GCA_945882755.1 Bordetella parapertussis
TTGTTTGGAGATTTTGGGCGAGCGTTTGAACGCTTTGCATTTTGAATCAGAGCGTTTGGACTTTGGGCCAGACAACTTCAGGGTGGGCAATCTGTGGGCCATCAAGCGCTGTTCACCTCAAGGCCCCACCTTGGTGTTTGCTGGCCACATCGATGTGGTGCCTACGGGTCCCTTAGACAAATGGACCACAGACCCTTTCACCCCAAGCCACCGCGATGGAAAATTGTTTGGCCGTGGTGCCAGTGACATGAAAACCTCTTTGGCTGCAATGGTAGTTGCAACAGAAGAGTTTTTACGACAAGAAGCCCATCCTCGGTTTTCCATCGCCTTTTTGCTGACCAGCGATGAAGAAGGTCCTTCGGTGGATGGCACAGTGAAAGTGGTGGAATGGCTGAAATCTCGAAATGAAAAACTGGACTGGTGCATTGTGGGAGAGCCCACGGCAGTGAAACACATCGGGGACATGGTGAAAAACGGTCGCCGAGGCACACTGAGCGGCAAGCTCACCATCAAAGGTGTGCAAGGTCATATTGCCTATCCGCAACTGGCCAGCAACCCCATCCATTTGTTCGCACCTGCCTTGGCCGAGTTGACCACCATCAGCTGGGACAAGGGCAACGATTTCTTTCAACCTACCAGTTGGCAAGTTAGCAATATCCATGCAGGAACCGGTGCCAATAACGTGATCCCTGGCGAGGTGGTGGTTGATTTCAATTTTCGATTCAGCACCGAATCGACTGCAGACGATTTGAAACAACGATTGGAGGCGGTTTTACGCAAACACGGACTCAACTACCAATTGAACTGGACTTTGGGCGGGCTGCCATTCCTCACCACCCCAGGCGATTTGTTGGGTGTGGTGCAACAAGCTATTCAAGCCGAAACCGGCATTGACCCTGAGCTGTCTACCTCGGGTGGCACCAGCGATGCACGTTTCATCGCACAAATATGCCCTCAAGTGATTGAACTGGGCCCACCCAATGACAGCATCCACAAAATTGACGAGTATGTCCGCGTAAGCGATATAGACACTTTGAAAAATATTTACCTGCGAATTTTGCAAGGCTTGCAGCGCCACACCAGCGCATGACGCCTTCAGCATTGATTGAACACTGCGCCAAGGCCTTGGCAGATGCGCAAGTCAGCTTTGGCCATGGCACTTTGCAAGCCGCTGACGAAGCCGCTTGGTTGGTACTCTGGAAGCTCGGCCTGCCTTTGGATGTAGATACCCAAACGCTGCATGATGAACTGCCAGAGACTTCTGTAGAAGCTGTTCTCGGTTTGTTGACCCAGCGCATTCAAACCCGCAAACCCTTGGCCTACTTAACCCAAGAAGCATGGCTGCAAGGCGTGTCTTTTTATGTCGATGAGCGCTGCTTGATACCTCGCAGCTTGATTGCCGAAGTATTGGCTGATGGCAGCATTGACCCATGGCTCAACCCTGCAGCAAGTTCAGCTCTTGATTTGTGCACAGGGGGAGCCAGTCTGGCGGTGTTGGTCGCGCTTGCCTACCCCCAACTCAATGTGCAGGCTTTGGACATCTCTGCTGATGCTTTGGCGGTCGCAGCTATCAATGTTGAAAGACATGGGTTGCAAGACCGTGTACACCTTGTTGCATCGGATGGTTTAGAAAAAGCACAAGGCACTTTCGATCTGATCGTCTGCAACCCGCCCTATGTCAACGCCCAAAGCATGGCACTGCTGCCGCTTGAGTTTCAAACCGAGCCGCCCTTGGCCTTGGCGGGAGGCACAGACGGCATGGACTTTATACGCCAGTTATTGCGCGCGGTCCCCTCATATTTGAAAGAAGATAGCGTTTTGGTGCTTGAAATTGGCAATGAATTTGAGCACTTCATAGCGGCATTTCCGCATTTGGAATTCACAGGCTTGTACACCAGTGCAGGCGATACACAGGTACTGCTGATCACGCAATCGGCATTGTTGGCATGATCACTCTTAAAAATATCAGCTTGCGCCGTGGCGCAAAAATTTTGCTTGACCAAACCTCGGTCAGTTTGAATCCCGGGGAAAAAGTGGGCTTGGTAGGCAGAAATGGGGCGGGTAAGTCTTCCTTGTTTGCCTTGCTCAACAAAACCTTGACCGAAGACTCTGGCGAGTTTGATATTCCCAGCCAATGGCGCATGGGCCAAGTCGCCCAAGATATGCCCGAGACCGATGCCAGTGCGACAGACTTTGTGATTGAAGGCGATGCCGAATTGGTGGCTGCACGGGCAGAGGTGACAGCAGCCGAGGCCACAGACGACGGTGAACGTATGGCCAACGCCTATATGGCCTTGCATGATGCAGGTGAACACGATGCCGCATCCCGTGCCCAAGCTTTGATTCAAGGTCTTGGCTTCAAAACCACAGAGCTGAACAATCCGGTCAACAGTTTTTCAGGTGGTTGGCGTATGCGCTTGCAGCTGGCCCGTGCCTTGATGTGTCCCACTGAGTTGCTGTTATTGGACGAACCGACCAATCACTTGGACTTGGATGCCTTGGTGTGGTTAGAAGCGTGGTTGAAGCGTTATGAAGGCACCTTGTTGGTCATCAGCCATGACCGCGAGTTCTTAGATGCAGTGACCAATGTCACCTTGCATATTGATGCAGGGAAATTGGTGCGATATGGTGGCAACTACAGCAAGTTTGAAGACATGCGAGCTGAACAAATGACCTTGCAACAAAATGCTTTTGCCAAGCAGCAAGACAAGATTGCACACTTGCAAAAATTCATTGCCAGATTCAAAGCCAAGGCCAGCAAAGCCAAGCAAGCGCAAAGTCGTGTCAAGGCTTTGGATCGAATGGAAAAAATAGCCCCGCTTTTGTCCGAAGCAGATTTTCAATTTGAATTCAAAGAGCCTGCCAATCTCCCCAACCCCATGCTGTCCATGCAACATGTGGACTTTGGCTATCCAGCTACTAGCGATGCAATCGAAGGCACTTTGCCGACAGTGATTGTTCGCGATGTCAGCAAGTCCGTATTGGCCGGTCAGCGTATTGGTATTTTGGGTGCCAACGGGCAAGGCAAATCAACCGTGGTGAAAACCATCGCCCGAGAACTTGCTGCCATCAACGGTGAGATTACCGAAGGCAAAGGCTTGAACATTGGCTACTTTGCCCAGCAAGAGTTAGATGTTTTGCGACCTGCGGACAACCCACTTGACCACATGATTGCCCTGGCCAAAAAAGTGGCCGCCGAGGGCAAGTTGGCGGGACAGGCTTCTCGTGAACAAGACTTGCGGAGTTTTTTAGGTCAGTTCAACTTCGGTGGTGACATGGTCAAGCAAAGTGTGGGCAGTATGAGCGGGGGTGAAAAAGCCCGCTTGGTGCTTTGCATGATGGTGTGGCAACGACCCAATTTGCTGCTGCTGGATGAGCCTACCAACCACCTAGATTTAGCGACACGCGAGGCCTTGTCGATGGCTTTAAATGAGTTTGAAGGAACAGTGATGCTGGTCAGTCACGACCGAGCCTTGCTTCGCGCCGTATGCGATGAGTTTTGGTTGGTCTCCAAAGGCGGCATTGCGCCCTTCGATGGTGACTTAGATGACTACCAACAGTTCTTGCTAGACGAGGCCAAACGCATGAAAGCGTTGGCACAGACCGAACAGGCTCAACTTCAACAAAAGGCCCTGAAAGTTGCCGCAAAACCTACTCCACCTAAAGCACCTGCGCCAGGGGCACAAAAAAAGCAGCAACGCCTTGAGTCGGATATGCAAACATTAGAGCAAGAAAAAGAGCAACTCACGCAAGCCATGTCTTTGACCACCGTACCCACAGAGCTTTCTAAATTGGGCAGTCAGTTAAAGAAGGCAGAGGACAAACTGACGGAGCTAGAAGCGCAATGGCTTGAATTACTAGAAACCTCTGAAAAGGCATGAAGAACTAGCGGTCAATGGATAAAAAAAAGACTCTGCTAAATGTTTAGCAGAGTCAATCGAAAAAGATTCATCATCTGTCTTTTTCAAAGATCAATAATTCAGAATTACCAATGGTCCAAAGCCCTAAAGTCAAGAAAAGAATGATCAACCTGATCATCAACCAAACAAGATTTAGTTGTTCTTGGTGTATCAGGTGTAAATTCCAACCCTGAGCATTCATATCCAATACTTTTGCCCCAAGTTTCCCTTTAGAACTTCCAAACAAAAGTCCCAATAAACCACCCGCATAATTAATTCTCTCAACCGCATTTATTTTTGCCATGATTTTCTTTCTAAAGTTTTAATTCTTACCTGTGAATTACCCAATAAATCGATCGCCGTTAATACTGATTCACATCGTCTTCACTCGAAATGCTTTGATCTGATTTCTTTTTAAAAATCTTCCTAGTTGCAATAATTACGATTGCAGAAACAATTGCAAAAATCATAATATCACTGTTTAAATTCAAACCATCAAAAAAGAATTGAACAAGTGCAACTGCGAAAGAGGCAATTCCCATACCTAGAAAAATGTATGTCAGAGTAAACATCTCAATAATGAGAAATGAGATACCAATAATTATTGAGATTTGATAGAACTCCATGCTCATATTTTTTGTATTATTTTAGAAATAGTACCACTTAGAGAAGACAGTACATCACTTGGGAGCAGGATTAACTTTGCATTGTTACCTTGGGCTAGTTCTTTAACTGCTGCTGCTTGGATTTTTTTTATTTCAAACTCAACTGCGCTTTCACCACCATTTGAAATCGCTTTAGAAACAGCGTTAACTGCGTATGCTTCTGCATCTGCTAGCACCATCGTTGCTTCCGCCTTTTTCTGTGCAGTGTAGAGATCTGCGTCTGCTTTTAGTTGTGCCGCTTGCTTTTTGCCTTCTGCCTCAGTAACAGTCCCTCGTCTAACTCGTTCTGCATTCAGTTGAATCTGCATTGCTTGCTTAGTTGCCTCATCAACTTCAACTTCTGTAACTTCAACCCTGGTCAGTTTTATACCCCATTCGCTTGCGATATGTTGCAACTCTGTTTCGATTTCATCAGCAATGTGCTTGCGATTAGATTGAACACCATCTAAGTCGGTTTTACCGATAACACTTCTGACAGTTCCATTGATGATTGTTTTAATACCTAACTCAAGATTTTCTATTCGATACATCGTCCTGGATGGATCGGTAATGCGATAGAGAATTGCAAGTTGAACTGATATCGAAACATTGTCATGCGTAATTGCATTTATTGGATCAGGTGGTAATTGAATTTCTTGTGAAGAAACTTTATATCTGACTTTTTCCAAGAAAGGAATTGTTAGTTGAAAACCCGCATTCAAAGTTCTGTTGTATTTACCAAGGCTTTCAATGACCCAGTTTTGGGATTGGGGAACTATGTTTATAGATAACCATAAGGCAATAATTACCAAAAGGAAGATAAAAATAAATACAAATGAAGAAAAATCCATACGAACCCCTAGTCCATTAAAAAACCGAATAACCAGCCCCTGTCCCCATACCTAAGCACTTCAAGTGCTGATGTCCATACCCTATGAAGAAACATCCAGTCAATTCTCACCAACTACATACAGTTCAATTGTTAGTTTTACTTAATTTTGCAAACTGTGAACACGTCTGTCAATAGACCAAACCACGTCAAACCAAAATTGAGTTCAAATATCGTTTGAGAGTGAGAGGGCAAAGAAAAAAACCGCATCACTTTTGGTGGTGCGGTTTACCTTGTAAAAATTGGTAGGACGTGCTGGATTCGAACCAGCGACCAACGGATTAAAAGTCCGCTGCTCTACCAACTGAGCTAACGTCCCATGTTGTTGCTTGACTGCTTTTGGCTGTTCAGCAAAGCCGCAAAGTATAACTGTTTTTTATCGATTTTTGCGTATCTAGAGGGCGGATTTTTTTGACAATAAATTCAACACCCAAGCAGCAGCACAATTACCAAAGGTTGCAGTGACTGTCACCACCGAACCATAGCCATGGCAGTTCAAAGAACTGTCGGTTTGCGGGTCACATACTTGCGAGGGTGTCACACTCTCTTTGCTAAACACAGCGGCAATTCCCATATGCTTTCCCGCTACTGGGCCAGCGTGTTGCTTGCGAAGACGTTGGCGTAGTTGGGACAACAATGGGTCATGGGTGACATCGGCCAAATCGGCGACATCGACTTTATGGGGAAGACGTTTGCCACCGGCCGCGCCCACAGTGATAAAGGATGTGTGGCTAGCCAAAGCCCAAACTGACATGGCTTGCTTGGCCGTCATTTGATCGCAAGCATCTATTACTGCATCCGCTTGCACAGACAACAAGGCGGCGCAGTTTTCAGGGGTAATGAATTCCTCAACTGCAGTCACTTGGCAATCGGGATGAATGAGGGCAATTCTTTGTTGAAGAGCGACTACTTTTGACATGCCTAAAGTGGTCGTCAAAGCAGGCAGTTGGCGGTTGATGTTGGACTCGGAGATATGGTCCAAATCAATCAATGTCAAAGCCCTTACGCCACTTCGGGCCAGACACTCCACCGCCCATGAACCCACTCCCCCCACACCGACCACCACGACATGGCTTTGGCGAATCTGTTGGGCACCTGTGTCCCCATACAAACGGGAAAGGCCACTGAAACGTCTGTCAATGTCCGCGACATCTTCTAATTTCACTTGATTTGAGCCAACCTGTCCTTGGCTGCTGCAGCGGCTTCTGTGGTGGGATACAACTTCAAGAGTTCGTTAAAAGTTTTACGCGCTTCTTTGGGTTGTTTGATTTCCAATTGCGCATTGCCAACGGTCAACATCGCCTCAGGCGTTCTGGCGTGGTTAGGGAAGTCATTGGCCAGTCCTTTGAGCTGCGCGATGGCCTCATTGAAATCGCGACGAGCAAATCTGGCACTGCCCAGCCAATACAAAGCGCTTGGCTTATAACCTGAAGCGGAATAGACTTTAACGAACTGTGCAAATTCTTTGGCAGCAGCGGCAAAATCACCTTTTCGAAACAGCACAAAAGCAGCTTCAAAATCGCGCTTTTCTTCTGGTTCGGCTAAAAACTCGAAACCGTCTACCTGAACATTCACCTTGCTGGACTTAGGCGCCTCTTCCTTGGTAGCAGGAGGCTCCTGCTTGACCAACTGACTGTTCATTTTTTGAAACCGCTCTTCTATGTCAACGTTGGCCTCTTTAAGGGCGCGTTGCAAAAGAGTGATTTCACGCAATAACTGCTCTCTCTCGCCATTGAGATTGGCGATGTCTTGCTTGAGTGCATCAATTTGCGCTTGCAGTAGCAAGACAGCCTGGCGGTTGTCTTGCTTGGACTGATTTATGTCAAGTTCAACTTGTTTGCGCAGAATCTCAAATTGTTTTTGTGATTGCTCAAGCGATTTTTGCAGCGTTTGTTCGGAAGACTGCAGCTGTGTTTGACGCTGATTTTCCAGCCGTTGGCGCAAATCCAATATGGCTCGCCTGGCCTCTTCATCTTCAAACAAAGCAGCCTGTGCTGTGGGCGTTAAAACAGCCCACAAGCATAGCGACGCTGCAAGACGCCAAGATTTCATCGGTAAAAGAACTCAGCGCGGCGATTTTTTGCAAATGCACTTTCGTCAGCGCCTTGTGCCGCAGGCTTTTCCTTGCCAAAGCTGACCGACTCCACTTGAGACTCTTGAACACCCAGCAAGCTCAAGCTTTGGCGAACTGCATCAGCACGCTTTTGACCCAAGGCAAGGTTGTACTCACGGCCACCACGTTCATCGGTATGGCCTTCCAAAGAAACCTTAGCTCTTGGATTGGCTTTGAGAAATTGTGCGTGGGCTTCAATGGCGGTTTGAAATTCAGACTTCACCACATAGCTGTCGTAGTCAAAGAAAACCACCTTGGCAACATTACCCGCAGGGCCTGCGCTCAAGTTGGTGCTGGCAGTACTGTCAACGGGAACGACTGTGGACTTGGCTTCATTGGCAGATGAGGCACTGACAGGGGCAGGCATGACGGGGTCAGGTGCCACGGAAACTTTGGCACCTGATTTATCTTCGACAGGCACGTCATTAAGTTTGACGCCTGAAGAACAAGCAGCCAGCAACAGGACCATTCCCAATGACAAAAGCAATTTTTTCATGAAATCTCCAAGTGAATTAAGGATTGAGGAAAGGTCCCCAATGAGGCTCTCGCATATTGGAATTTTGTCCAGCGAGTCTGGCGCGTATTTTGCCATCTAAAGTTGTTGTCATTAACGCTTCGCGTCCTTGCGAATGCGTGGAATACATAATTAGTTTTCCATTCGGAGCAAACGTGGGTCGCTCATCTGCATTTGTGTCTGTCAAAGCCACCACTTTGTCGCTGATCAAATCCATGACGTGCAGTTTGTAGGCGGCCCCTACTCGGGAGATAAATGCCAGCCATCTTCCATCAGGACTCAGGCTGGGTGAGATGTTGTAACTGCCAGTGAACGTCACCCTTTGCACAGGGCCACCCATGGCAGGGGTTCGGTAAATTTGCGGCGAGCCACCACGGTCACTCACAAAATAAATGGCTGACCCATCAGAGCTGAAAACCGGTTCGGTATCGATGCCATTGGACTGGGTGAGCCGCTTGGGATCTCCTCCCTTTGAATTGATTAAAAACAACTGTGACCCACCATCACGGCTCAAGGTGATGGCCAGCGATTTGCCGTCAGGCGACCAAGCCGGCGCACTGTTGGAGCCCTTGAAATTGGCCAGCACCCTGCGCTTACCTGAAGCGATATCGTGGATATAAACCACTGGCTTACGTGATTCAAAAGAGACATAGGCCAATTCGTTGCCACTGGGTGACCAACTGGGCGAAATGATGGGTTCTTGGCTGGTCAAAGCGGCTTGGGGATTCTCTCCATCAGCGTCTGCCACCCAAAGCAAGTGTTTGGGGCCTTGCTTGGTGATGTAGGCGATACGGGTAGAAAAAATACCTTTATCACCTGTTAATTTTTCATAGACCTGGTCTGCGATACGGTGCGAAACCAAACGCAAATCTGCAGGAACAACCACATAGCTTTGCCCCCCCATGTCTTCGCCCTTGACTGCATCCCACAAGCGAAAACGAACATCGAAGCGTCCATCAGCCATTCGCGAAATACTGCCTGTTAAAAGAGCGTCTGCTGGTTTTTGACGAATGGGACCAAAGTCTGGTCGACTCACCTCATCAATGACCATGCCAGCCGGTGTGCTGCGAAACTGACCGCTGCGTTCAAGGTCGGCAGCTACGATTTGGGTGATCTTTTGAGGTGCGTTGTCTTCTCCTCGAAAGTTGGCCATGGCAATCGGGATTTGTGTCACGCCAACGCCAGATATTTCCACCCTGAAATCTGCTTGTGCAGGCATAGCCCATGCAAAAGCCAAAAGAACCATCCCTAGAGAAGAGAAGAACGAAGTCATTGCTTTCCTTGGTTCAAACAATACAAAGTGAAATATTTGCCATAGGCCGCTTGTGCTTGCATTATGCAAACAGCCAGTCCCATGGAGCCGTCCAAAAATCCCAAACGAAAAATATAGCTCTTGATGAAGGCAACAAGACCAGAGCTCACAGCGCGTGACATGCTGGTGGTCTGACCTTGCGCAAATTTTTGGTCGGCCCATGCTTGGCTGTAGACCTGTAATTTGCGCCAATAAGATTGCGCCGAGGGGTAACTGTAGTGAAGCAGGGAGTGCTGAAGTTTTCCCTTGGCGTGTCGGTCATTAGAGACGAGTTTTTCATGCACAACATCATCACTGAAACGAGCAGTGTGCTTTTGAAACAGTCTAGCCACGCGGTCGGGTCGCCAGCCACAGTGGTGTATCCATTGGCCACAAAAATTGGTTAAACGTGGAATGTCATAAAGCGTGTTTTGGGGTTGAGACAACACACGCTGAATTTCACTTGCTAAATCGGCAGATACACGCTCGTCAGCGTCGATGGAGAGAACCCAGTCGTGACTGGCGTAACTCAAGGCTTTGTTTTTTTGAGGACCAAAGCCTTCCCAGCTATGCGCAATAAAGACTTTGGCGCCCACGTTTTGTGCGAGCGAAACCGTGTCATCTGTGCTTTGCCCGTCCAGCACAATGACTTCATCCGCAAAAGCAACGCTTTCAAGACAGGCCACAATGTTGGCGCTTTCGTTGCGTGTAATGATGATGACACTCAAAGGCATGGTGCGATTCTAACCAAGCGATGTTTCAGTATCGTCATAATCCGAAAAAGTTTCTCAACAAAACATGACCTCCCAGCCCCGTATTCGACATCGACTTGTTCGTGCATTTGCCCATTTCACCCAGCCCATCAGCGCATGGGTAGTGGCTGCTGTGTGTGTGGTGCTGGTGTCAATTACAGAGCCATTGATACCAGCCTTGCTCAAGCCTTTGCTCGACAACGGGTTTGCACAAAATGATTTTCCTGTGTGGCAGGTACCCATTGCCTTGATTGGGTTATTCGGTTTACGTGGTTTGGGTGTCTTTATCAGTCAGGTGGCAATGGCAAAGGCCACCAACCACGGTTTGATCCAACTGCGAATGAAAATGTTTGCGCGATTGCAAAATGCAGATTTGTCTTTGTTCAAGCAGCAAACAGCCAGTGCATTGGGAAACACCTTGGTTTTTGAGGTGCAAAACGGGGCGCAGTTAATGGTGAGTTCACTCATGAGCTTGGTACGCGATAGCCTGACATTGCTTGCCTTGGTGGCCTACCTTCTGTATTTAAATTGGCAACTGAGTTTGATTGTGGCGCTGCTGTTTCCTGCGGTGGCGTGGTTGATGAAAGCTTTGAGTAAACGCTTGTACCAAATCACCCGAGACACGCAAACCGCCACCGATGAACTTGCCTATGTGGTTGAGGAGACCGCGCTTGCATACCGAGAAATACGGCTTCACCAAGCCCAGACCATGCAAATTAGTCGGTTTGAGACTTTGGCAAAAACACTGCAACGCTTGGCCATGAAAACCGCGGTTGCCAGTTCCAGCATGACCCCCATGACCCAGATTTTGTCTGCCATTGCCTTGTCGGGCGTGATCAGCGTGGCTTTGATGCAAAGCCAACAAACTGGAATGACGGTGGGGGGCTTTGCAGCTTTTGTCACCGCGATGTTGATGTTGATTGCGCCGATCAAACACCTGTCAGAAATCACCGGCCCTCTCACACGGGGTCTTGCAGCACTGGAACGCGGCTTTGAACTGATCGAAAACACGCCCCTAGAAACTGGGGGCAGTCATCAATCGGTAAGAGCAAGAGGCCATATCGAGTTAGAAAACATTTCTGTGAAGTACCAGCCAGACATGCCTTGGGCTTTGCATGACATTCATTTGAATATTCAACCAGGTGAAACAGTTGCCTTAGTAGGAACCTCTGGCTCAGGTAAATCCACACTGGCCAATGTGTTGCTTCGTTTTGTTGGTATCACTGAGGGCAAAGTATCACTCGATGGCACACCGCTAGAGGCCTGGGATTTGCAGTCATTACGCCACCAGTTTGCACTGGTGAGCCAAAACGTGGTCGTTTTGAATGACAGCTTGGCCGCCAATGTGGCTTTAGGTCAAACACCAGACAAACAACGGGTGATTGAATGTCTGAATGCTGCGCATTTGGGCGACTACCTGGCTGGCTTGCCCCAACATATCGATACCATGGTTGGTCACAACGCATCCACCTTGTCAGGGGGGCAGCGACAACGATTGGCGATTGCCAGAGCGCTGTACAAAGACGCACCCGTGCTAATTTTGGATGAGGCTACTTCGGCACTGGATAACGAGTCAGAGCGTGTGGTGCAAGATGCCCTTCAAAGCCTGCAAAAAAACCGGACAACGCTGGTGATTGCCCACCGACTGACCACCATTCAAAATGCTGACCGCATCGTTGTCATGGAGCAAGGTCGTATTGTTGAACAGGGTACGCACCAACAGTTGCTACAAGCACAAGGTGCTTATGCAGCGATGTTCAAGTTGAGTCAATCAGGCTTTGTGGCGTAGCCAAGCAACTTGGACACAGTTGATACGAATTCCTCTGTACTGGGCTGAATTAAGCGCCTGCACCATGCTTCGTTATGAAACGAGGTCACTTCGGGGTAGGTGAACCACACCAATGTAGGTTTACGCAAAGCTACAGCCATATGGTAAGGACCAGAGTCGGTTGAAACAAACACATCACATGCGTCGATCAGACCACTTGAACTGCTCAAGGTGGTTTCACCGGCAGCATCAACGATATGCAAATCTTGTGGATGCATTTCTTTCAAAAGCGCAATGAATGCTTGGTTCACATCTTTTTCAAAAGGTGCACCACTCAACACCATATTGGCTGGATGTATAGCCAATAAACGTGAAAAGCACTGGGCTAATTGTTTCAAATCAGGGCGTTTGACCATGGCGTCTGGTGTGCCGCACCCGATGTTCAAACCAATCACAGGCAAGTTGTTATGGAAGCGATGTTGATGGATTGTTTGCCACGCCCTGCCCTCCTCTGTGACTTGCATTTCAATCGATGTACCTGAACGCTCTAAGCCGAGAGCTTGCAACACCACAAAGTCTCGGTTGGTGTAATCCATGGGCAAAGTCAGTGCATGGCTTTGTGCGAAATCACGCACGCTCGGTGAGGACTTCTCATAAAAAAAAGAACGCAAAGGAAACTGCGCTATGCCCACAGTTGATGCGCTTTGGGACTTGCCAGCCAACCAAGTGAGTGCCGAGGTTTTGAGACCGTGTGGTTCAAAATCAATCACCATATCGGGCTTGACCGATTGGCAAATACTTTGCAGCGAACGCCAAATGGTAATGAAGGACACGCGTTTTCCATCTGGGTGAGAGGGGTCTTTATCTCGCACCGTGATGAAATGCGCAGTTGTCAACAAAGGGTGTTGTTGTATCAGTGCTTCAGTTGGATAACCTGGATGTTTACTTAAAAAAACCAAATGCAATTGGACATTCGGCCATCTGTTTTTCAAAACACGCCAAGCCGCTGAACTGCGCAGCAAGTCCCCAACGCCTAGGCTGTGGGACTTGATCATCACAATCGATCTCGGTTCTGTGTTCACTGCGCAGCCAGTTGTTGAAATAAGGCGTCGTACTGCTTTGCAGCATCAGCCCAAAGGTGCTGCTCAGCAAACGCAAGCACCGCTCGTTGATGCTGGGCATAGACGGAGGGTTCTGACAAGTTAACAACAGCGGCGGTCAGTGCGTTGATGTCTAAGGGGTCGGCCAATATGATGGCATTAGCTTCATGTTGCAAACCGGCAGCCACACCGCAATAGCTTGCTTGGCTCACCAACACGGGGAGTCCATAAGACATGGCTTCAAGAACCACCATGCCAAAGGTATCTTCCAGCGTGGGATGAAGCAATATATCTGCTGAAACATAGACTTGCTCCATGTTGCTGATCACGCCTAGGTAGCTCACCCGATCTGCAATGCCAAGACGAACCAGTTTGTCTTGCCATGGCTTGGTGGGATGGGCTTTTCCAACAACCAATAAGCGGTATGAAGCATCGAGATTCGCTAAGGCCGACAACACCGTGTCAAGATTCTTTTTGACAGCATCGTTGCCCACCCATAAAAGCACTTTGGATGTTTCAGCATCCGCGAATTGAGGTGACTTGTCAGTCTTGTTCAAATGGGAAGCGTGTGGGTAAATGCCTGGGGCAATGTTCAGCACCTGCCTTTGCGCTAACGCAGCTTGCGTGTTTTGCAACTGCTGTTGCAAAGGCTTTGAAACGGCCACCCAAAAACGCTTTGGCTGCGATTGAAAACGGAAAAACTCTAAAGCGGCATAAGTCCAGATGCGAGGACTGGTCAAGTATTTCAAGCCCATGTTCAAGCGTTGAAGCAACGATAAATGTTCAGTGGGTTTGCAACGCATGGGTAAGACATGAACAGTTTGTACCTGTCCATGCCAAGTGTTTTCATGCGAATGCACAATATCAAAACCGCGCCGAGTAAGCCACCATGTCGCCAAGGCAAACCACAATTGATTCAGCCATCGGGGACGTTTGAAAAACAAAGGAATGGGGTGGTAAGTCACTGCGTCCAAGGTGTTATCCATCTCTTGGGCAAACACATGTACATCATGTAACGCGGACAACTCTAAAGCAATCGCCACTGCATAGGCTTCTGCACCTCCCGCATCTCGGCGAAAGGTGCGGTGTAAAACCGCAATTTTCAAACGCACGCTTGCCATGGCCATCGTGACCTAGGGAGATCTTTTGCTATCTTCATAGCGGGTCAAGATCTTGAGAAGAAATTGAGGAGAGTAGGTAGAACGAACCACCGGAACCCTGGGTAAGGCGGTCATTCGGTCTGTTGCACAGGCCCTGCCCCGATGGGTCGTCGTCGCAGCCACATAACCCGATTGCGAAACCAAGCTTTCATGCTCAGGCAAGAAATGTCCATAGGGATAGCAAAATTGCGTCACTGGTTTTTGCAAAAGGTTTTCTAGGTCAATTTTGCTTTGAAGCAATTCATGGCCAGCCTCGGCCAAAGAAATCTGGTTCAAATCTGCATGGCTACATGTGTGCGAACCTACCTCCATACCTGCATCCACCCATGTACGCATCTCCTCAACACCCATTAACGCAGCCTTAGCAATGCCAAGCGACTCATCCCACTCGTTATGCTGACCAAGCTTTCCACTCACAACATAACAAGTAGCGCTGAAACCCATATTTTTCAAAATGGGAAGCGCATGCAACAGATTGCTTTGGTAACCATCGTCAAGGGTGATGCCCACCACCTTGCCCTTTTTTTCACCGCGCAAATATGGCATGAGCTCTGACATGGCCAGTCCTGTGTAGCCAAGACGGGCAAGCCACTGCATTTGTGTTGCAAAAGAAGATGGCGATACCCATAAACTGCGCATAGCAAAACCCTTGGGCGGGGCTTGCTCGGTATGGTGGTAAGTCAATATGGGAATGCTGTGGCCAGATGTCATAGCAACACAATGTTGTAGTCTTCTGGCCCCATGCCCACTTCAGTCATCAAGGAGATGGGCTTACGAATAAATTCACTCAGTCCAGCCAAATGGTGGCTTTCTTCCTCTTGAAGCAAATCGATCACCGCAGGTGAAGCGAGAACTCTGAATTCTTTGGGATTGAATTGTCGAGCTTCTCGCAAAACTTCACGCAATATGTTGTAAGCCACGCTGCGTGCTGTATTGACAATGCCGCGACCTTGGCAACTCGCACATGGTTGACACAACAAATGCGCCAAGGACTCTCGGGTTCGCTTGCGGGTCATCTCGACCAAACCCAAAGGTGAAAAACTGCTGACCGAGGTTTTGACGCGATCTTTGGACAGTTGTTTAGTGAACTCATTGAGCACGGCTGACTGATGCTCTGGCCTTTGCATATCGATGAAGTCAATGACAATCATGCCGCCTAAATTGCGCAAACGCAATTGACGGGCAATGGCACCTGCGGCTTCTAAATTCGTTTTAAAGATGGTTTCATCGAAGCTTTTGGCACCGACAAAGCCACCGGTATTCACATCCACCGTGGTCATGGCTTCGGTTTGGTCAATGATCAAGTAGCCGCCCGATTTCAGATCGACTCTGCGCCCCAATGCCAAAGCAATATCTTCATCGATACTGAACAAATCAAAAATAGGTCGCTCACCCTTGTAGTGAACCAGCTTGTCAACCGATGAGGGCATGAATTCTTTGCCAAAGGCCATCATCATTTCAAACTGCTCGCGAGAGTCGATGCGAATGGTTTGCGTGCCTTCCGATACAAAATCACGAAGCACCCGTTGCAACAGGTTTAAATCTTGATGCAGCAAAGACTTGGCAGCTTGGTTGAGGCTGGCAGTGCGAATGCGCTCCCAAGTTTTCCGCAAATAAGCAATGTCCTCGCTGAGTTCTTGGTCTGAGGCATCTTCCCCGTTGGTACGAAGAATAAATCCACCTTTGGCCTCGCTTTGGTGTGCCAGTGTCGACAGTCTCTCGCGTAAAACCTGACGTTGTTCGGCAGGTATTTTTTGGGAAACACCGATGTGGTCATCTTGCGGTAAAAATACCAGCAGCCTGCCTGCAATGCTGATTTGGGCAGACAAGCGAGCGCCTTTGGTGCCCATGGGGTCTTTCATGACCTGCACCAACATCGACTGGCCTTCAAACACCTGCTTTTCAATGGGTACAACAGGCTGGAGCGGAGTTTCAGGGTCTGCGTGTTTGGCGTTCACACTGCTCATCAAGTCGGCCACATGTAAAAACGCTGAACGTTCTAACCCAATGTCGATAAATGCAGACTGCATTCCGGGCAGCACCCTAACCACTTTGCCTAGGTAGACATTACCCACCAAGCCACGCTCAAGAGAGCGCTCTATATGCACCTCTTGCAAAGCGCCGTTTTCAATTACCGCGACGCGGCTTTCATGTGGGGCCCAGTTAATGAGAATGTCTTGTTGCATTCAGACAGCCCCGATGTGTTTAAGCAATTGGCTGGTTTCATACAAAGGCAGCCCCATGATGCCTGAGTAACTGCCTGAGGTATGGGAAATGAAAGCACTGGCACGACCTTGAATCGCATAGGCACCGGCTTTCCCCATGGGCTCTTGGCTGGCGACATAGTCGTGGATATCTGCTGCTGTCATAGATGCAAATTTAACGCGAGAACGGCTCATAGCAAGGTGTATATCTTGATTGTGACCGATAGCGACAGCCGTCAATACTTGGTGGGTTTTGCCTGACAACAGGCTTAGCATCTGTGTGGCTTCACTTTCGTTCGCAGGTTTACCCAATATATGCCCGTCCACCACCACGGTGGTGTCTGCACACAATACCGGCGCAGCCTCCAAGGACTGCAGTTGTATCTGCTCTAGGGCAGCTAGCACTTTCAATCGGGTGACGCGTTTGACATACCGCAGTGCTGACTCTTGGGGTAAGACTGCTTCCAAGGCCTCTGCCACCTCAGCGTCTGTTGGCAGAAGCACCTTGTAAGTAACGCCAATTTGATCGAGCAAGGCTTGTCGCCTGGGACTTTGCGAGGCCAAATAAACAAAAGGTAAAGCACTCATTCGCGGTGATAGGGGTGGTTGGTCATGATGGACCAGCAGCGGTAGAGTTGTTCAATCAACACCACTCGGACCATGGCATGGGGCAAGGTCATGTCAGACAAGCGCAGCAAGGTGCTGCCGTCTTTGCGAATCGCAGGATCAAAGCCATCTGCCCCGCCAATGATGAAAGCCACGTCCTGTCCATCGGCTTGCCAACCTGTCCACCGCTGCGAAAGGTCCATGGTGGTGGTTCGTTGCCCATGCTCATCGAGCCAAATCTTGTGACAGTCACGCGGCAAAACCTCATCAATGCGTTTTTTCTCGGCGGCCCAAATTTGGGCTGTGGTGCGAGATGCTCTGGGTTCGGCTTTGACTGTTTTAAGGCCTACACCCGCTTCTGGGGGGAGTCTCTTGAGGTAGTCATCCCAGGCGGTTTGTGCCCAGTCAGGGATTCTCATGCCTACAGCGACCACCCACAGCTTCATTTTTGACGAGGTGCTGCCGGACGCTTTTTAACCGCAGGTGCCTTGGTAGCAGGTGTCTTTTTGACCGCAGGGGTTTTGGTGGCTGTCTTTTTGGCCCCAGGCTTGGTGGTCACTGTTTTCACCGCAGCAGATGGTTTTTCAATCACGGGCTTTGGTGCGCCAAGTTTGATACGCACAGGTTTTTCGCCCCAAATCTCTTCCAAGTGGTAGTAGGTGCGAATGGCCGGCTGCATGATGTGTACCACCACAGAGCCGCAGTCAACAATGATCCACTCACCGTTGTCTTCACCTTCCATGCGAGGCTTGGCAAAACCTGCATCTCTGACCCCATCGCGCACACTGGCGGCCAAGGCCTTGGTTTGTCGGTTGGATGTGCCACTGGCGATAACGACTCGCTCAAACAATGACGACAAATGCTCTGTGTTGAACACCACGATGTCTTGCGCTTTGACATCCTCGAGGCTGTCGATAATGCTTCTTTGCAGTTTTTGAACGTCTTTTTTTTCAGCAGCTTCTGTCATGGGGTTCCAAATAGAGTTGGTTTTGTTGGATGTAATGGGTAATGAGAGGACTGACAAGCTCAGGATTGGGGTGACCTGAGGCATAACTGGCCCGCAAGGCAGAAGAGCTGATGTCCATCAAAGGCATCTGCATTCGCGTAACCCGTTCCGAGGGGAGATTGTGCCACTCGTGCGGGTAAGCCTCATCAGCACTGGTGTCGGGGCGTTGAACCACCACCAACTGGGCCATCTCCAATATGCGTTGCCATTGGTGCCATTGGGTAAAGCTGGCAGCTTGGTCAGCACCCACAAGAACACAAAAATGTGCGTTGGGGTGGCGAAGCTGTAACGCGTCCAGGGTGTCGACGGTATAACTTGGGCCCACCCGTTGCGTTTCCAAGTCATCCACCACCACTTGCGGCATGTTTTGAAAAGCCAAACGAGCCATGGCCAAGCGGTGAGTGGCGGCAGACAAAACACGTGATTTGTGCCAAGCCTGTCCGGTAGGAACAATGTACAAAAGGTCGAGTTGTTGCTGCTGAATAAGGGCTTGGGCCAAGGCTTGATGCGCCCTGTGCGGTGGGTCAAATGCCCCCCCAAACAAACCGATGCGCAGAACTTGGCTCAAGCGCCTTGAGCCCAGTCTTGGGGTACCAAAAAGTGGGAGTAAAGTTTTTCTTCTGCCGACCCAGCCTCAGGTTTTTGCTGATAAGACCAACTCACCATGGGTGGCAAAGACATCAGAATCGACTCAGTGCGACCTCCCGATTGAAGACCGAAGTGGGTGCCCCTGTCCCATACCAAATTGAACTCCACATAACGACCCCGTCTGTAAAGTTGATGGTTGCGTTCACGTTCACCGTAGGCTGTGTCCATTCGTTTAGTGACAATCGGAAAATAGGCTTGGTTGAAAGCATTCCCCACACTTTGCATCATGGAAAAACTCTTCTCAAAGCCAAGCTCTGAAAAGTCATCAAAAAAGATACCGCCCACGCCGCGAGGCTCGTTTCGGTGCTTGAGGAAAAAATACTCATCGCACCATTTTTTAAATCGCGGGTAATAAGAAGCATCAAATCCATCGAGAGACTTTTTGCACTCGGTATGAAAGTGTCTCGCGTCTTCATCAAAACCGTAGTAGGGCGTCAAATCCATGCCGCCGCCAAACCAAGCCACAGCCTCACCTGACACCGGTTGGGCCAATAAAGCCCGAACATTCAAATGCACCGTGGGCACATAGGGGTTGCGCGGATGAAAAACCAAGGACACGCCCATGGCTTCAAAGGAAGAGCCTGCCAGTTCTGGACGATGTTGCGTCGCCGATGGGGGTAATTTGGGACCCCGCACATGCGAGAAACCACAACCGGCACGTTCAAACACAGTGCCGTTTTCTAAAATTTGGGTGATGCCATTGCCTTGAAGCGTTTCGCCCGGTGGTTTTTCCCATGGGTCGCTGATAAAAGCATGACCGTCAATCTCACTTAAACCCGAGGTAATGCGTTGTTGAAGTCCAAGCAAGAAGTCTCTGACAGGTTCAAAAGCAGGGTTCATTGAAATGATACCTTGGAAAGAAGGGTTGGAATTTACCGGCGAACAGCGCGAAACCCAATGTCTCTTCGCATTTGCATTCCTTTGAAGTGCAGTTTGTCCGCCAAAGCATAGGCATGGGTCTGGGCTTGCTTGACCGTGTCGCCAAGAGCAGTCACACACAGTACCCGTCCACCGCTGGTGAACACTTTGCCCTCTTTAAGTACGGTGCCTGCGTGAAACACCATGGCCTCCTCCGTGTCGGTGGGGAGTCCATGGATTTCCTGTCCAAGTTCGGGAGTCAATGGGTAGTTGGCCGCAGCCATCACCACACCGAGCGCACAACGCCTGTCCCATTGCAATTGAAGTTTTGCCAATGTTTCGGTGTCTGTATCGGTGGCAGCCCAAAGCAATTCAAGCAAATCGCTTTTCAGTCGCATCATGATGGGCTGTGTTTCAGGGTCGCCCATTCGGCAGTTGAATTCAAGCACTTTGAGCTTGCCCTCTCGCCCAATCATCAAACCGGCATACAAAAAACCTGAGTAGGGAATGCCATCTTGTTGCATCCCTTTGAGTGTGGGCTGAATCACTTCCCGCATGACTCTGGCGTGTATTTCTGGTGTGACCACTGGTGCAGGCGAATAAGCGCCCATGCCCCCGGTGTTGGGCCCCAGATCAGCATCCAACAAACGCTTATGGTCTTGCGAAGTGGCCAAGGGCAATGCGGTCAAGCCGTGGGCTACCACCATGAAACTGGCCTCTTCCCCTTCCAAGAACTCTTCAATGACCACCCTTGCAACGCCTTGGTTGTGTTGGACACCCACATCATTGGCAAGCATATGGTCAATCGCCGCATGAGCCTCTTCTATGGTCATGGCAACTACCACGCCCTTACCGGCCGCCAAGCCATCGGCTTTCACCACAATCGGCGCACCGTTGGCATTCACATAAGCATGGGCTTGGGCAGCGTCTTCAAACACTTGGTATTGCGCAGTGGGAATCCCGTGCCTGAGCATGAAGGCTTTGGAAAAGGCCTTGGAACTTTCCAGCTGCGCAGCCGCTTGTGTGGGGCCAAAAATACGTAAGCCGTGATGACGAAACTCATCCACTATGCCTGCTGCCAATGGGGCCTCGGGGCCGACCACCGTGAGATCAATGTGGTTGGCTTGCGCCCATTCACGCAGGGCCACTTTGTCGGTGAGCGCTATGTTGTCAAAGTCTTTTTGCTTGGCTGTGCCACCGTTGCCTGGAGCCAGGTAAATGCGTTGAACCTGAGGCGAAAGATTGAGTTTCCAGGCCAGTGCATGTTCTCGACCACCTCCACCGACCATCAGTATTTTCATAGGGCGGCGTTATGAAAAACCTCTTGAACATCGTCGAGTTCTTCAAGGGCATCAATAATTTTTTGCATTTTCAGTCTGTCGTCATCGCTGAGTTCAATGGTCACTTCTGGGCGATAGGTCACTTCTGCCATGCCAGCCGAAAGACCGGCACCGTCAAGTGCTGCCTTGACAGCCTCAAAACCGGTGGGAGAAGTTAGAACTTCAACAGCTCCATCTTCATCAACCAAGACATCGTCTGCACCGGCATCCAAGGCGACTTCCATGACCGCATCTTCAGAAGTACCGGGTGCCAAAAGGAGTTGCCCACAGTGCTTGAATTGAAAGGCCACAGAGCCCTCGGTGCCTAAATTACCACCGTGTTTGCTCAAGGCATGCCGCACCTCGGCAACGGTGCGAACCTTGTTGTCTGTCATGGTGTCGACCATCACCGCGACGCCGCCTACGCCATAACCTTCATAGCGAATTTCTTCGTAATTCACACCTTCGAGGTTACCGGTGGCTTTATCAATATTTCGCTTGACGGTGTCAGCTGGCAAATTAACAGACTTGGCTTTTTCAACAGCCATGCGCAGACGTGGATTGGTGTCTAAATCGCCACCGCCCAAGCGGGCAGCCACCATGATTTCACGAATCACACGGGTCCAAACTTTGCCGCGCTTTTCATCTTGGCGGCCTTTGCGGTGCTGAATATTGGCCCATTTGCTGTGTCCTGCCACGTTTAACCCGCCTCAGCTTCTTCGGGTTCAGCAGGCTCCGACTTGGACGCTCTGGACTCTTTCTTGGGCAAAGGTTGGATATCGAGCAATACCTCTTCCTTGTCGTCGATGTCCACGGTCAAGCGACCACCTTCGGTGAGACGACCGAACAATAACTCGTCAGCCAAAGCACGGCGAATCATGTCTTGGATCAAGCGCTGCATGGGACGTGCGCCCATGAGGGGATCAAAACCTTTTTTCGCCAAGAATTTGCGCAACACATCGGTGAAGGTGACATCAACCTTTTTCTCGGCCAACTGGGTTTCAAGCTGCAGCAAAAATTTATCGACCACACGCATGATGACGATTTCATCCAGCGCTTTGAAGCTGACGGTGGCATCCAAGCGGTTGCGAAACTCGGGAGTGAACAAGCGCTTGATGTCGGCCAATTCATCACCGGCTTCACGTGCATTGGTAAAGCCAATGGTGGATTTGTTCATCGTCTCGGCACCCGCATTGGTCGTCATGATGATGATGACATTGCGGAAGTCGGCTTTGCGGCCATTGTTATCGGTCAAGGTGCCATGGTCCATGACCTGTAGCAGCACATTGAAGATGTCTGGATGGGCTTTTTCAATTTCATCCAACAGCAACACCGAGTGGGGCTTTTTGGTGACGGCTTCGGTCAACAAACCGCCTTGGTCAAAGCCCACATAGCCGGGAGGTGCGCCAATCAGGCGACTCACCGCATGGCGCTCCATGTACTCAGACATATCAAAGCGAATTAACTCGATGCCCAAGATGTAAGCCAGTTGCTTGGCGGCTTCGGTCTTGCCAACACCGGTGGGGCCGCTGAACAAGAAAGAACCAATCGGTTTATCAGCTTTGCCTAGGCCAGAGCGAGCCATCTTGACGGCTGAGGCCAACACCTCCAAAGCTTTGTCTTGGCCAAAGACCACGCTTTTCAAATCGCGCTCTAAGGTTTGCAGTTTGCCGCGGTCGTCGTTGGACACACTGGCCGGCGGAATACGCGCAATTTTGGCGACGATGTCTTCAATCTCCGCCTTGCTGATGGTTTTCTTGCGCTTTGAGACAGGCAAGATGCGTTGAGCAGCGCCAGCCTCGTCGATCACATCGATGGCTTTATCGGGCAAATGGCGGTCATTGATGTACTTTGCGCTCAACTCTGCGGCAGCTTGCAACGCTGCCAATGCGTACTTGACGCTGTGGTGCTCTTCGAAGCGAGACTTCAAACCTTTGAGAATATCCACGGTTTGCTCAACAGTGGGCTCGACCACATCGACTTTCTGGAAGCGGCGTGACAGTGCAGCGTCTTTCTCGAAGATACCGCGGTACTCTGTGAAAGTGGTGGCACCTATGCACTTCAACTGGCCAGAGCTCAGGGCGGGTTTGAGTAAATTGGAGGCGTCCAAAGTGCCGCCTGAAGCTGCACCAGCACCGATCAATGTATGGATCTCATCAATAAACAACACCGCATTGGGCTTGTCCTTCAATGACTTCAAAACGCCTTTGAGGCGTTGCTCAAAGTCACCTCGGTATTTGGTACCGGCAAGCAAAGCGCCCATGTCCAGAGAATAAACCTGAGAGTCGGCCAATATTTCAGGAACGTCTTTTTGGGTGATGCGCCATGCCAAGCCTTCAGCAATCGCGGTCTTTCCAACGCCTGCCTCGCCAACCAATAAGGGGTTGTTTTTGCGACGACGACACAGAATTTGAATCACCCGCTCGACCTCGTACTCGCGACCAATCAAGGGATCAATTTTTCCGTCCTTGGCCAATTGATTCAGGTTTTGGGTGAATTGCTCCAAAGGTGAAGCTTTTTCTGATTTCTCTGGCGACTCCTCGTTTTCAGTGGGCGAGGATTCAGCACCTTTGCTAGGTTCTTGGGGGTCGTTTTTCTTGATGCCGTGAGCAATGAAATTGACCACATCCAAGCGCGTCACACCTTGTTGGTGGAGGTAATACACCGCATGCGAGTCTTTTTCACCAAAGATGGCAACCAACACATTGGCGCCAGTGACTTCTTTTTTTCCGTTGCCAGTGGATTGCACATGCATGATGGCGCGTTGGATCACACGCTGAAAACCCAAAGTGGGCTGGGTATCCACCTCATCGGTGCCAGCCACTTGGGGCGTGTTGTCTTTGATGAAATTGGACAGCGATTTGCGCAAGTCATCGATGTTGGCTGAACATGCTCTGAGTACTTCTGCGGCACTGGGGTTGTCCAGCAAAGCCAAGAGCAGGTGCTCCACTGTGATGAATTCGTGCCGTTGTTGCCTGGCCTCTACAAAGGCCATGTGTAAGCTGACTTCAAGTTCTTGGGCAATCATGGGAATTCCTTGTGGCGGTCTTTGTGTAGGTTCAACTGTATATGGAAACGATGGAACATTATTCAACGGGCTCAAGCAAAGCTTGTAGAGGGTGTCCGGCTTGATGGGCTGCATCTTGGACTTGGTCTACCTTGCTGGCGGCTACATCCTTGGTGTAGACCCCGCATATGCCTTTTCCGTCCAAATGGATCTTGAGCATGATTTGCGTGGCGGCTTCACGATCTTTGCCGAAAAACTCCTGCAGAACCCTGACAACAAACTCCATGGGTGTGAAGTCGTCGTTGAGCATGACCACTTGGTACATCTGTGGGGGTTGGGTGCGCTGCGTGCGACGTTCTAGGACAACGGAATCGGAGTCGCCTGTGTGTACAGGTGGGATGACAGGCTTAGATGGGGTGGTTGACATGCTCACATTCTATCGATGCCATTTAGCGCACTCAAAAAACTAGAAAAATGCCCAGATATTACTTAAAAAATAGTTATTTAAAATTACTTTACAAAAATAGAAAACTGTATTCTAATTTTTAAGTATTCATTTTATACAATTGAAATTAAAAAAAGGAGTTGGCTATGGCTTTCGGCATTGTTAAATGGTTTAACAACCACAAGGGATTTGGTTTTATTGAGTCGTCCGAAATAGGTCAGGATGTTTTTGCACATTTCAGCCAAGTAGATATGGTCGGCTTTAAAACACTGCAACAAGGGGCCAGTGTCATGTACGAACCCATCGAGGGGCCACGCGGGTGGATGGCAAAAAACATCAAGGTCATTGCTGCACCCGCAAGTCCTGACAACGTAGCAGAACTTCAGGTCAACACGCGCAACTCACGACTGAGAACCCCTCAATTCAGAGCCAACCTGATAGGTCAAAACTGCTGAACGAGGTGCTAAGGCTTTTTACATGTGTTCGATCATGACTTGACCAAAACCAGAGCAACTCACTTGCGTCGCGCCTTCCATCAAGCGAGCAAAGTCGTAAGTGACTTTCTTGCTGAGAATGGACTTCTCCATGGATGAAATGATGAGGTCAGCAGCTTCAAACCATCCCATGTGGCGCAGCATCATTTCTGCGGACAAAATTTCAGATCCTGGGTTGACATAATCTTTGCCCGCGTACTTTGGCGCCGTTCCATGGGTGGCCTCAAAGCAGGCCACAGAGTCTGACAAATTGGCGCCAGGCGCAATACCAATGCCGCCCACTTGCGCTGCCAAAGCGTCGGAAATGTAGTCGCCGTTCAGGTTCAAAGTGGCGATCACGCTGTATTCAGCGGGACGCAGCAAAATTTGCTGCAAAAAGGCGTCGGCAATGCTGTCTTTGACAATGATTTCTTTGCCGGTTTTGGGGTTGTTGAATTTGCACCAAGGACCGCCATCAATCAGTTGGGCGCCAAATTCCTTTTGGGCCAAGGCGTAAGCCCAGTCACGAAAACCACCTTCGGTGTATTTCATGATGTTGCCCTTGTGGACGATGGTCACATTGGGCTTGTCGTTATCGATCGCATATTGGATGGCTTTGCGCACCAAACGCTCTGTGCCTTCACGCGAAACAGGTTTGATGCCGATGCCCGAGGTATTGGGGAAGCGGATTTTCGTGACACCCATTTCATCAATCAAAAACTTGATCAGTTTTTTGGCCTTGTCGCTCTCGGCTTCGTATTCGATGCCGGCATATATGTCTTCTGAGTTTTCACGGAAGATGACCATATGGGTCTTCTCAGGCTCTTTCAAAGGAGACGGCACCCCTTTGAAGTACTGCACAGGGCGCAAACACACATACAAATCGAGTTCTTGGCGCAGCGCCACGTTCAGAGAGCGAATACCACCACCCACGGGGGTAGTGAGTGGGCCTTTGATGGAGACCACATACTCCCGCAAGACAGCCAAAGTTTCTTCGGGCAACCAAACGTCAGGTCCGTAAATTTGGGTGGATTTTTCACCGGCATAAACCTCCATCCAGTGGATTTGTCGCTTGCCGCCGTAGGCTTTGGCAACAGCGGCGTCCACCACTTTGAGCATGACGGGGGTGATATCAAGTCCGGTGCCGTCACCCTCGATATAGGGGATGATGGGCTGCAGGGGGACAGTCAAGGACATGTCTTTATTGACGATAATTTTTTCGCCCTGGGCGGGCACCTTGATATGCTGATACAAGAGAATGTCTCCAGAAAGTGAACAACAAGGCGGCAGAGGTGCGCCGCTGGTCGGTGGGTAAATCTTCAATTCATTCTAACCAAGCATCCTATGAACCAGCTTACTGTTTTCCTCATGCCCAACTTACGGACTTTGTTGCAACGCACTGTGTTTCTCTTTGGCGCCTTGGCTGCACCCATGCAGGGTTGGGCACAAGAGCCGCAAACCGATTTGCAGCGCATGGTCATTCAGGCGGGCATGTTTCAAATCAATGCGCAAATTGCCCAAACCCCTCAGCAAAGGCAAATCGGCCTGATGTTTCGCAAGGAGATGCCCACGCATGAGGGAATGCTGTTTATTTTTGATGAGCCTCAAAAGCAGTGTTTTTGGATGAAAAACACCTTGCTCCCCCTGACAGCTGCTTTTGTCGATGATGAGGGCGTGATCGTCAATACGGCTGATATGCAACCGCAAAGCACAGACTCGCACTGCTCAGACAAGCCCGTGCGCTTTGTGTTGGAGATGAACCAAGGTTGGTTTGCAAAAAAGAAAATTGGCAAAGGCTACAAGCTCAAGTCAGCTGTGTTTGGCCCAAAGTAGTCTTGGCAGATTCAAGCTAAATGGGTACCTAAGACCTGCACATCGGCAACGCCATCTGCCATACGCGCATGAAGCGTTTCTCCCACTTTCACCTCTTGAACTGAAGCGATGGCTTGGCCTTGCGCGCTCTCCAGCCAAGCGTAGCCTCGCTGCAATACCAAGGCGGGGTCCAGCGAGCCCAGCAACAACGCTGATCGGGACAATCGTTGACCCATTTGAGCGGGCATATCCTGTACAGCCCGCGTCAGTCTCAGCGCTTGGGGCTCTAAAACCATGACTTGTCGGTTCAGTATTTGCTGCCCTGCTCTCCCTAAGCGAGAAGAGCACTGAGACAAATTGTGCTGTTGTTTGTTGGCCCAACTGGAAGGTCTGGCCAACACGGCTTGCAACCTGTCTAGGCTTTGCGCTCGGTTATCCATACCTTGCGCCAACTCGGCATCCAAAAAAGCTTGGATGGCTGCCAAATCTGCAAGCAAACTTTCTCTGGGCATTGCACAAAGTTCGGCTGCCGCTGTGGGCGTGGGGGCACGCAAATCCGCACACAAATCGGCGATGGTGATGTCGGTTTCATGACCCACACCCGAAATCACAGGGACGGGGCAGTTCACAATCGCATGGGCAAGCTGCTCATCGTTGAATGCCCATAAATCCTCCATGGAGCCTCCGCCCCTGACCAACAATATGACCTCCACTTCGGGCCTGGCCGCCAGGGCTTGTAATGCCTGCACCAGCTGCGTTGGCGCATCCACCCCTTGCACAAGTGATGGGGAAACCATCACAGGAATGTGCGGGACTCGCCGCGCAAGGGCTGTCACCACATCGTGAAGGGCTGCGGCCGCCAAAGAAGTCACTACGCCGATACAGCGGGGGTAAAGGGGAACAGCACGTTTGCGATCCTGCTCAAAGAGGCCCTGCGCCTCCAGTTTGGCCTTGAGCTGCAAAAAAGCTTCGTGCAATTGCCCAGCACCCGCAGGACGCAGGGCTTCAATCACCAGCTGCATCTCGCCCCTTGGCTCGTAAACAGCGACCCGAGCTTGGGCTTGCACCAGTTGTCCATCGCGGGGAGAAAAGTTCAATTGCTCGGCAGTGCGGCGAAACAATGCGCAGCGAATTTGTGCGTTGCCATCTTTGAGGTTGAAGTAGCAATGGCCGCTGCTGGCCTTGGTAAACCCAGACAACTCGCCTTGCACCGAGACCATGCTAAAGCGTGCTTTCAAAGAATCCGCAATCGCCTTGTTCAAAGCGCTGACTGTCCACACATATTGGGCTTGGTTATCGTTGGCCATGCTTAAAGCTGGGTAATAATTGACGGCACATATTAGGGAGACACCTTTGTTCGGAATCATACAAGCCGCAGGATGGCCAGTTTGGCCTCTTTTGTTGTGCTCGGTCATCGCTTTGGCCTTGATCATTGAGCGCTTTTACAACCTTCGCAGCAGCGTTGTTCTTCCGCCCACGCTGCTAAACGATGTGCTTTCCATCTCACAACGCGGCGTTCCACGCCCCGAATCGATTCAGCATATTCAGTCCACTTCCGCGCTAGGACAAGTCATCAGCGCAGGCTTGTTTTTGCTGCAAACCCAGCCCCTCTGTAGCAAAGAAGAATTTGTGAGCGAGATGCAAGCCAGTGGACGCCGTGTGGCCGCTCAGCTGGAACGTTATCTAAGCACCCTTGGCTCGATCGCATCAGTGGCACCTTTGTTGGGGCTATTTGGCACAGTGGTGGGCATGATTGAAATTTTTGGCGCACAAACACCTGGTGCAGGCAACCCCGCCCAACTCGCCCATGGCATTTCAGTGGCGCTTTACAACACCGCTTTTGGCCTCGTCATTGCCATTCCCAGTTTGGTCGTCTGGCGTTATTTACGCGCCAAGGTGGACAACTTTGTGCTCGAACTCGAAATCGCCGCCGAACGAATGGTTCACCATTTCTTTGCCCAACGACCTGCAGTGAGCACACCATGAACTTTGGCCGCCCACGCGCTAGTGAGCCGGAAATCAACCTGATTGCGTTCATTGATGTCTTGTTGGTGGTTCTCATTTTTTTAATGCTCTCGACCACTTACGGCCGATTGACCCAAATCGATTTGAAGCTGCCCACCGCAGATGCTGAACAACAACAAGAAAAGCCCAATGAAATCAGGGTGGTAGTCAGCAGCGACGGGCAGTACATGGTGCAGAACAAAGCGGTAGAGGGTGCAGATATTCAAGCCATTGGTCAGGCTTTGGCCTTAGCCGCCAAGGAAACATCAAACCCCTTGGTGGTGATCAGCGCGGATGCACGTGCCAGCCACCAATCAGTGATCCAAGTGCTTGAAGCTGCCCAAACCGCTGGCTTGCAGCAAGTCACCTTTACTGCCCAAAGCCGCTCACAAGCGACCACCCTTCCCTAAGGCGCAATGCCCACGCTGCGTGAAGTTGTGATGGACGCTTGGCGCAAGCCAAACTTATTGGCATGGTGCTTGTATCCCCTCACCTTTTTGAGCCGCATTTACCTGTGGCTTTACCAAACTTCCTATGCGATGGGTTGGCAGTCTTCCACCCGCCTGCCTGTGCCTGTGCTGGTGGTGGGCAACCTGCTGGTCGGTGGAACCGGCAAAACACCTGTGGTGATTCACCTTGCGCAGCGCCTCAGCCAGTTGGGCTGGCAAGTGGGGGTGATTGCGCGTGGCCACGGGGGGCAGCAACAAGGCTCGGCTGAAGTCACTGAAAACAGCTTAGCCTCGCAAACAGGCGATGAAGCCCTGATGGTGAAAAAACGCCTTGGTTTGCCTGTTTTCATTGCAAAAAAAAGAACGCAAGCGGCCTTGGCACTTTTGCGAACCTACCCCCAAACCCAGCTCATCATCAGCGACGACGGTCTGCAGCACCGCGCTTTGCACCACGATATTGCCATCTGCGTTTTTGATGACCGAGGTTTAGGTAATGGCTTCTTATTGCCAGCTGGGCCTTTGCGAGAAACATGGCCTCGTCAGTTAAGCGTGGGGGTGACGCAAATCAAGGTCCATACAGGTCATATTGCCTTTGAAGACAGCCTCGCTGCACACCGACAACTGGCTGGTTTCGCTGTGAATGGACTGGGTGAGAAACGCGATTTACGTTTGTGGGCAGGGCAAGCCGTGAATGCTTTGGCGGCGATTGCGCAACCACAGGCCTTTTTCTCTGCGCTGCAAAGCGCTGGCTTGACGCTCTCCCAAACCCAAGCTTTCCCAGACCACGCCCCGCTGGCTGATTGGCAACCCAGCCATGGGCTAGATGTGCTTTGCACAGAAAAAGACGCTGTGAAATTGTGGCCTCAGCACCCACAGGTATGGGCTGTGCCCTTGCTTTGCGAACTGCCCGAGGTTTTTTGGGACACATTGATGCCGTATTTGCAACGACTATCATTGGCACATGGACACCAAACTGCTTGAACTGCTGGTATGCCCTGTGACCAAGGGCAGCCTTGAATACGACCGCGAAAAAGCCGAACTGGTCTCGCGCAGCGCTCGCTTGGCCTACCCTATTCGGGACGGCATTCCTGTCATGCTGGAAGTAGAAGCTCGAACCCTGAGCGACGCTGAATTGGAGCTTTGATTGAGCGGCCCGCCTTTTGTGGTGCTGATTCCGGCGCGGCTGTCAGCGAGTCGCTTACCCAATAAACCTTTGGCTGATTTAGCGGGTATCCCCATGGTGGTACGAGTCGCTCAACGTGCCCAGCTGTCGCAAGCCAGCCAAGTGGTGGTGGCCACGGACAGCGCCGAGGTGATGAAGGTTTGCGAACAATTTGGCGTCAAGGCTGTCATGACACGCGACGACCATCCCAGTGGCAGCGACCGTTTGGCTGAAGCGGCGACCTTGCTGGGCTTGGCCAGCAGCGACATTGTGGTGAATGTCCAAGGCGACGAGCCTTTGATTGAACCGCACAACATCAACGCGGTTGCGCGACTTCTTCACGACCAATCTGCCTGCAGCATGAGCACCTTGGCCGACCCCATCTCCCAACGGGAAGAATGGAACAGTCCCCACTGCGTCAAAGTGGTTTTAAATGCACAGTCCCAGGCGATGTACTTCAGTCGAGCCAGTATTCCCCACTTCCGTGGCGGCTCCCCCGACCAATTGCCGCCCTTTCCTGTTTACCGCCACGTTGGCTTGTATGCCTATCGCTGCGACTTTTTGAAGCTCTACCCCACGCTCACGCCTGCCGCTGCCGAGCAAGCCGAGGCCTTGGAGCAATTGCGGGTTTTGTGGCATGGGTATCGAATTGCCGTTCATATTTCCCAGGTTCCCAGCGTGGCCGGTGTAGACACACCCGCCGATTTAGAACGGGTTCGAGCGTTGCTCAGCAAGCCCCTCTGACAGTCAAACGAAAGCACTGCGTGTTATTCTCGGCACAGTACAAAAAGCGCTCTGCCAAGACAGTGCCAAAGATAAAGCAAGGAAGACAATGAGACTGATTCTGTTGGGCGCACCCGGCGCTGGAAAAGGCACACAAGCCTCCTTCATTTGCCAGCATTACGGCATCCCCCAAATCTCAACGGGTGACATGCTGCGCGCAGCAGTTAAAGCAGGCACTGATATGGGCTTGGCTGCTAAAAAAGTCATGGACTCTGGCGGTTTGGTAGGAGACGACATCATCATTGGTTTGGTCAAAGAACGTATTGCCCAGCCCGATTGCGCCAACGGTTTTTTGTTTGACGGTTTTCCCCGCACCATCCCGCAAGCCGACGCCATGAAGCAAGCCGGGGTCAAACTCGACTGCGTTTTGGAAATCGATGTTCCTTTTGACGCCATCATTGAACGCATGAGCGGACGTCGCGTGCATGTGGCCAGTGGTCGCACCTACCATGTGCGATTCAATCCGCCCAAGCATGATGGCCTTGACGACCCGACGGGCGAGGCCCTGATTCAACGCGATGATGACAAGGAAGAAACTGTCAAAAAACGGCTTGAGGTTTACAGCGCACAAACCCGTCCATTGGTAGATTACTACGCCTCATGGTCTGAAAAAGAACCAGCGTTGGCGCCTCGCTACCGCGCCATCAGTGGACAAGGCAGCGTTGAAGAAATCACCGAACGGGCATTCAAGGCCCTTCAGAGCTGAGTTTCTCGTTCTGCCAAGAGCACCAAACACAAGGCTGTGCGTGCCTTGGCGGCGCTCAAGTGGGTGACAACACCCCACCCCGTATCGGCTTGGGCATGCGCCAAGCCAAAGGCGCAACGACTGCTTAGCCACACTCGCACCCCAAGATCTTGCGCTTTTTGCAAGGCTTGCTCCAAGCCTTGACTGGCGGTTCCCATGCCCGTACCCGCCAGAACGATACCGGCCAAAGGCGTGTCTTCTGAAGCCGATGTGGCCAATAAGGCCCTGACCACCGCGCCATCATTGAGGGCATGGTTGGTGACCATCTCCACTCGTGGCCACTTAGTTTGTTCTAGGGCGAATGCCATGCTCGGTTGCTTCAGGGTCATTCGATCAGGAACTTGCCTGTGAATTTCCCAATGCTCACCCTGTTTGCTGGCAAAGCAACCTTGCGGTCCACTGGTGAATGCATCCACATCTTCCGTGGTGATTTTTTGCACATCTTGTGACAAATGCACTTGACCGGCACAGACAACAAACACCTCAGAATGGTTGGTGTATGAGGCCCAGTTCAAGGCGTCTTTGAGGTTGCCGGGTCCATCTGCATCGGGTGCATTGGCTGGGAGCATGGCGCAGGTCAACACCACAGGTTTTGACCAAGGCCCCATCACTTCTAACAAACAAGCAGTTTCTTCCAGGGTGTCGGTGCCGTGGGTGATGACCACTGCGCGGGTTTGGGGGTCTTGGTTTGTCGTCTGCACAGCTGATAAAAGTGCTTGCCAATGGGGTACCTGCATGTCCTTGCTGTTGATTTGCGCCACATTTTGGACATCGGTTTGCAAATGATTCGATAGGCCTAAGCGGCCTATTAAGTCAGCAACTCCTAACGCACCCGCTCTATATTCTTTAGGTTTTTGAGGGTCAGAGGCCACGCCTGCAATGGTCCCACCCATACCCAGCACAACGATTTTTGGAAGATTTTCTTTTGACATGGGCTTGTAAATATTGAAAAGCTGGTTAAAAATACAGTTACTGGATATCTAAACAGTATCCAAGGGCATCAAAGATCAGTCCATTTTCACCCACCTCAGGAGCCTTTATGGAACCAAGCAAGCTCACCGCAAGGCAACAACAAATTCTTTCCTTGATCGAAGCGGCCATTCGCCAAACAGGTGCACCCCCTACACGTGCAGAAATTGCCAAAGAACTCGGTTTCAAGTCGGCCAATGCAGCAGAAGAACATTTGCAGGCTTTAGCCCGCAAAGGGTATATACAACTGGTCAGCGGAACCTCTCGCGGCATTCGGTTAAAAAACCCAGACGTCGCCAGAACCCTCGAGTCTTCTCGCACACCCTATTCCTTGTCACTCCCTGGTTTAGGGCAATTGATATTGCCCTTGGTTGGCAGAGTCGCAGCAGGTTCTCCCATCTTGGCGCAAGAACATATCGAACAAAGCTATGCCGTCCAAGACGCTTTGTTTTCTCAAACACCTGACTACTTGCTCAAAGTTCGTGGCTTGTCCATGCGAGACATAGGCATCCTCGATGGCGACTTGCTAGCGGTCAAATCAACGTCAGATGCAAGAAACGGCCAAATCGTAGTGGCCAGACTTGGCGAAGAAGTCACCGTGAAACGTTTCGAAAAAAATGTCTCTGGTATCCACCTGCACCCAGAGAACCCCGACTTTTCAACCATCCACGTCAGTCCCAGCGACAACTTTCAAATCGAAGGCTTGGCGGTTGGCCTGATTCGTCACCAGTTTTAACCCTTATTGGAGCCCCCATGAACCTCGCACTCATCACCTCACAGCAATTGTTCCAACGCATTGATGCAGCTTACAAAGCGCTTTGGCCTGCCAACGATCCCGATATGGCAGCACCCATCACAGTATGTTCACCAACCCTCCCCGCCAAGCCTTTGCGTGTCGTTCGGGTGGCTGAAGACGGCCACGCTTCACCCAGCAGTGCTGGACGCATGGTGATGTCGGGTCGTATGGCCGATATTTGTGCCGAGCTTGACCGCTTGGTTCACCTCGAAGCCAGCAAATCACTTCGCTAAGAAGTTTCAGGTTTTCTTGGCGGTCAGACTGGCCATCAAAGCTGCGTTTTCTTTTCGATCAGCCAGTACTTTTTGCATATGGGGGCTTTCAGCCATTTTTTGGCCGTAGGCTTTCACTGGGAGATCCGCCAATAAATCTTCGCCAAGTACCAATTTGCTGGCACTGACAGCAATGGGCAAATGGAAAGCGGCGGCGCAATCGGCCAAAGTCATTTGATCGCCAGCCACATAAGGCGAAAATTTGGCAATCTTTGCAAAACCAGCAACGCCTTTGCTCAAATTTTTACGGACCCGCTCTTTGGTGCCTTCACTGACTTGACCGCCAAAGAAAGCTTGGGGGTACAACTCTCGGGCAACCAACTCAATATGCAGCTCTAAATAGACAATCAATTCCCGAACCCTGGCCGCTTGCATGGGATCGGAGGGGAGCAAAGGGTGTTGTGGATAGGCATGTTCAATGTATTCGGCAATCACCATGGACTCCGACAAGCAACCATGCGGTGTCTCCAAAAAAGGCACTTTTCCCATGGGTGAGCGGTTCATCAATTTGGGGTGGCTATTTCCTGTCCAAACCAGCTCCTCTTCAAATGCAATGCCTTTTTCAAGCAATTGCAATTTGTTTTTGTTGTAGTAGTTGCTGACTGCAAAACCGCACAATTTCAACGACATGGATGTTCCTTCGTAAGACAAGATCGCCGCATTCTGTCACAACGCCCCTGATCCATGCTGATGGACAGCGAAGCCAACAGGCACAAGGCTTGGCAGAGATAATGCTCAGCTATGAATTCTTTATTTCCAACGGTAGGTGTTTGCGGCACAGGTGCCATGGGTCAAGGCATTGCACAAATGGCTGCGCAAGCGGGCAGCCAAGTTTTGCTGTTTGACTCTGCAACTGAACGCGCTGTTCAGGCTCAGCAAGCCATTGCCGCGCAATGGCAAAAAATGCTCGATAAGCAACGCATCACTGCGGCACAGCACCAAAGCTATCTGTCAGCGTTAAAAACTGTTGACAGTTTGCAAGCCTTGTCAGCTTGCGACTTGGTGGTTGAAGCCATTGTTGAAAACCTTCAGGTCAAGCAAGCCTTGTTTGCGCAACTCTGTGAAGTGCTCTCAGGTGACGCGGTTTTGGCCAGCAACACCTCTTCTTTGTCCATCACCGCCTTGGCTGCGGGCTTGAAGCGCCCAGAGCGCTTTGCGGGTTTGCACTTTTTCAATCCTGTGCCGCTGATGAAAGTGGTGGAAGTGGTGCCAGGCCTTGCCACGGCCCCCGCAGTTTATGAAAAATTAAAGGCCTATGTGCTGACCATGGGTCACCAAGCGGTGTTGGCGCAAGACACGCCTGGCTTCATCGTCAACCATGCGGGACGCGGCTACGGCACCGAGGCACTGCGTATCGTCAGCGAAGGCGTGGCTGACTTTGCCACCATCGACCGCATTCTGCGCGACCAAGTGGGCTTCAAGCTCGGTCCCTTTGAATTGATGGACTTAACAGCCTTGGATGTCTCGCATCCCGTCATGGAGTCCATTTACCACCAGTATTTTGAAGAGCCGCGCTACCGACCCAGCGTCATCACCGCACAGCGCTTAGCAGGAGGGTGGCTTGGACGCAAAACAAGACAAGGTTTTTACCGCTATGACGAGGGCAAGGCGCACATTCCCCCTGAAAAACCAACACCTGTCAGCACCCTCAAACCGCCGGTGTGGGTGTCTGCCCGCGCGGCTCGCCGCGCAGAATTGCTGCAATTGCTTAAAAACCTGGGCGCGAACATCGAAACTGGCGCTGCACCCTCCAACCAAGCCCTGTGTTGGGTCGCCCCTTTGGGTTTCGATGTCACCACCTGCGCCATTGTTGAGCGTTTAGACCCAGCGCGAACCTTGGGCATTGACATGTTGATGCCAGACGATGCAACACATCGACGTGTGCTGGCCACCAACCCCGCCACCCGCAGCGATATGCGGGACGCTGCCCATGCACTCATGGCGTCTGACGGCAAAGCGGTGAGCGTTATTCAAGACAGCGGCGGCTTTGTTACCCAGCGGGTGGTCGCCACCATCGTCAATATCGCCAGCGATATGTGCCAGCAAGGCATTTGCAACCCTGCCGACTTGGATACCGCAGTCACACTGGGCTTGGGCTACCCCATGGGCCCCTTGGCTTTGGGTGACCGCCTTGGCGCTGACAATTTGCTGGAAGTGCTTTTTAACTTGCAAACTGTCTATGGTGACCCGCGTTACCGTCCCAGCCCATGGCTGCGCCGACGTGGTGCGCTGGGTTTAAGCTTGAGCCATCTATCTATTTAAACCATGACAGCCCAACTCAAAAGCCACAGCCAAGGACAAACCTTGGTCTTGACCCTCTCCAACCCCGAGCATCGAAATGCGCTAGACCCCGTCATGTACAGCGCAGGTGTTGAAGCTTTGAACGTGGCGGAAACCAACCCCGATGTGCGAAGCGTTATCTTGACCGGCGAGGGCAAGCACTTTTGTGCGGGTGGCAACTTGAACCGGATCTTGAGCAACCGCGCAGCCCCGCCAGAACAACAAGGCCTGGGCATTGACGCATTGCACAGTTGGATAGAAGCCATACGAACCTTTCCCAAACCCGTCATCGCAGCGGTGGAAGGCGCGGCTGCAGGCGCTGGGTTTTCCTTGGTCTTGGCGTGTGACATGGTTGTCGCCGCAGCTGACAGCCAATTTGTGATGGCCTATACCTCGGTAGGCTTGTCACCTGATGGTGGTGGCAGCTGGTTTTTAAGCCGCGCCTTGCCGAGGGCCTTGGTCAATCAATTCATGTTGTTAGGCGAGCGCATTCCTGCCCAACGCTTGGCTGATGCCGGACTGATCAACCACATTGCGCCTGCAGGTGAAGCCTTGACCCAAGCCTTGGCCTTGGCTGAAAAACTCAACCAAAGAGCACCAAACGCCTTGGCTAGCATCAAGGAATTGACAGAATCTGCCTATGGCCAAGACGTCTTTGCCCACATGCACACTGAAAAGCAGCATTTCTTGAAAAACCTCAACCATGTCAACGCTGGCATCGGTATTCAAGCGTTTTTGGACAAACAAACCCCTCACTACAAACCCTAGCGTTGTTGCCGACGGTCTCGTCGGCGACAAATTTCCACCACTCGGTCACCGAAAAGACAGTTCATGGACGACCCTATCCTTACCATTGAGGAACGCGAGGCGATCAACACAGGTCGCTGGTTCTCCTCTCTTTCACCCTCACTTCGGCACGACATACTTCGATGCGCTTACGACAAACGACTCAAGGACGGCGATTTGATCACCGCCCGTGGCGACCCGCCCGAGGAGTGGATGGCCTGTGCCAAGGGTGCGGTCAGGGTCAGCAGCACCTCGCTGTCGGGCAAACAAATCACCTTCACTTATGTGGAGCCAGGGATTTGGTTTGGCGATGTGGCCATTTTGGACGGCGATACCCGCACCCACGATGGGTACGCCCATGGGGAGACCAGCATTTTGTGCGTGGCCAAAGCCGATTTCCAGAAAATCTTGGCCACCCACGTCGAGCTTTACGATGCCTTGCTGCGCCTGCAAGCGCGTCGCATTCG
>CAMCWS010000009.1 GCA_945882755.1 Bordetella parapertussis
GGTTTTTTGCAAGTGCTGTCGCGTACCGAGGTGAAACTGCGTGTGTATGAGCGTGGAGCGGGGGAGACCTTGGCCTGTGGCACTGGCGCTTGTGCCGCGGTAGTGGCCGGTATTCGACAAGGCTGGCTAGATCCCAAAGTTAAGGTGCACACCCAAGGTGGTGTGCTGACCATTGAGTGGCAAGGCGAGGGCGCATCGGTGATGATGAGCGGGCCTGCTACAACTGTATTTACTGGCGAGATGGAGATCCCCGAATGAGCAACTCAATTACCCCCATCACAGAGGACGATATCGCCAATTTTTTGGTGAACACGCCTGATTTCTTTGAGCGTCATGCTCAGCTGTTGTCGAGTGTGCGGTTTGTCAGTCCGCATGGCCAACGTGCTGTGAGTTTGCAAGAACGCCAAGCCGATATGTTGCGCGAAAAAATTCGCGCCTTAGAGCATCGCATGATGGAAATGATTCGCAACGGCAGCGATAACGCAGTTTTGGCTGATCGTTTGCACCGCTGGTCACAAAGTTTATTGATGGCACAACACCCTGCTGACTTACCAAGCATCATCGTGGATGAAATTCAGCACCACTTCATGGTGCCGCAGGTGGCTATTCGCGTTTGGCGTGTGGGTGAATCTTTTCAGATTGAGCCATTCGCGCAAGGTGTCAGCGATGAAGTCAAAGCGTTTGCGCAAGGCTTGCGAGTACCCTATTGCGGTGCCAATGCCGACTTTGAAGCTGTTGATTGGTTGGCACACCCGCATGAAGCGCAGTCAGTGGCATTGTTGCCACTACGAAGCAATCAGTCGCCTTGGGTGACTGCCGAGACTGCAGAACCTGCCGAGCAATCCAGCGATACAACTTTGGGTTTGTTGGTATTAGCTTCCCCAGACCCCCAACGATTTCATTCTTCCATGGGTACCGACTTGCTCAGCCGCATTGCTGAATTGGCCAGTGCAGCCCTTAGCCGCTTACGCTGAGCCCATTGCACATCCGAATGAATGACACACAAGATTTGGTGGCGAACTATTTATCGCATGTTCGATTTGAAAAACGCCTGTCAGACAGAACTGTGGCTTTGTATAGCGAAGATTTGAAGAAGTTGTCAGACTTAGCAGGGCAGGCTGGCTTGGCGAACTTAGCGCTTGTTGACACGCTACATCTTCGGCGTTGGATGGCGCAGATGCATGCTGGCGGCAGAAGTCCCCGCGGCATTGCACTCATTCTTTCGGGCTGGCGAGGTTTCTTCAATTGGTTGGGCAAAGAGGGTTTGATCCAAGCCAACCCTTTGTCTGGTTTGCGTGCGCCCAAAGCGGCCAAACCGCTACCTAAAGCCTTGAATGTGGACGATGCAGTGCAGCTTGCGCAGCACCGACCCATCGATACCGATCCTTGGTTGCAAGCCCGAGATTCAGCGATGGTTGAACTGCTTTACAGCAGCGGGTTGCGCGTGGGCGAATTGATAGGTTTAGATGTTCAAGCCAGTCCTCATGCCAAGGGGTGGATAGACCTGTCCGCTGGCGAAGCGCATGTTTTGGGCAAAGGCTCTAAGCGGCGAAGCGTACCTGTTGGACAGCAAGCCTTGGCTTCTTTGCAAGCATGGTTGACAGTTCGCGCGGGTGGCTTGCCAGCAAATGCAGTTGATCAAGCAGCCATGTTTGTGGGCCAAAGAGGGACCCGATTGAGCGCACAAGCTGTATGGCAACGTTTGCGCTTACGAGGTCTTCAAGCTGGCATTGCGACACCAGTTCATCCACATATGTTGAGACACTCTTTTGCCAGCCATGTTTTGCAGTCCAGCGGCGACTTGCGTGGTGTGCAAGAGTTGTTAGGGCATGCCAATATCAGCACCACGCAGGTCTATACGCGTTTGGATTACCAGCATTTAGCAAAGACCTATGACGCCGCCCACCCTCGTGCGCGTAAGAAAACCACATGAAAACTTTGAAACTTAAAGCCGGCAAGGAACGCTCAGCCTTGCGAGGCCACCCTTGGATTTTCGATTCAGCGATTGCCAAAGGAGGCGCTGACGCTGGAGAGACCGTGCGGGTGGAATCAGAGACAGGGCAATTTTTAGGTTGGGCTGCTTTCAGTCCTACTTCCAAAATTCGTGCACGCATATGGTCATTTCAGGAAGCTGAGCATATTGACGCCGCATTTTTCGAACGACAAGTTGCAACTGCGGTTGCCATGCGCTCACGCCTGCAAGTGCCTTCCAATGGCGTGCGTCTTATCCATGGCGAAGCCGATGGACTGCCTGGTTTGATTGTGGACAGCTATGACGGCACCTTGGTCGCCCAATTTTTATCTGCAGGCACTGAACGATTCAAAGCCGACATCGTCAAAGCTTTGGTGCTACACACAGGTGCGCAGCGTGTATTTGAGCGCTCTGACTCTGGCGTGCGAGGCTTGGAGGGCTTAGAGGCCAAGACCGGTTGGTTGTTCAGATCGCCAGGTGTCAGTGACGCTACTGCCATGGTGATTCAAGAGCACCACTGGAGCTTAGAGTTGGACATCTTGGAAGGCCACAAAACCGGGTTCTATTTGGACCAGCGCGACAGTCGATTGAAGTTTGCTGAATATGCCCAGCGCCTAGGCCTGCAGCATGTTTTGAATTGCTATGGCTATACCGGCGGTTTCAGTGTGGCGGCATTAAGCGGTATGCGCTCAGCAGGTTTATTGGGAAGCAGTGCCACGGTGACCACAGTGGATTCCTCAGCACCTGCCATTGCCAAAGCACAGGCCAATGTCAAGCGCAATGGGTTTGATGAACGCAATGCATCTTTCTTGGATGCTGATGTCAACGCCACACTACGAAGCATGCACAAAGAGGGGCGTCGCTTTGATGGCATTGTGTTGGATCCACCCAAATTTGCACCCAGTGCAGCCCATGCCGAGCGTGCTGCCCGAGCCTATAAAGACATCAACCGATGGGCCTTCAAATTACTTTCGCCTGGGGGGGTGTTGTTTACCTACAGTTGTTCAGGCGGTATTGCCCCAGAGTTGTTTCACAAAATCGTCGCATCCGCTGGCACGGATGCGGGTGTCGATGCTTATTTTCTTGACCGAGTTCAAGCTGCACCCGACCACCCCATGACCGTGTGCTTTCCTGAGGGTGAATACCTCAAAGGTTTGGTTTTGATGCGGAAGTAAGCAAGTCTGCTTGAATGCTGGCTAAACTGCCCCACTTGTTCTTTTTTTTTGTTTTCAAGGTTGAATTGATATGTTGATACCCGCCACGGTTCTGACTGGTTTTTTAGGCGCTGGCAAGACCACGCTACTTAAGCGCATCCTCTCGGAGTCTCATGGTCTCAAAATTGCCGTGATTGAAAATGAATTTGGTGAAGAAAACATAGACAACGAGATATTGGTCGCAGACACCAAAGAGCATATTGTTCAAATGAGCAATGGCTGTGTGTGTTGCACCATCCGCGAGGATTTACGCACCACTTTGCAAGATTTGGCTGAAAAAAGACGCAAAGGTGAGCTTGACTTTGAGCGTGTTGTCATTGAAACCACTGGTTTAGCAGACCCAGGGCCGGTCGCGCAAACTTTTTTCATGGATGATGAAATTGCTGAAAGCTATTTGCTGGATGCGGTGCTGACCTTGGTGGACGCCAAACATGCAGCGCAAACCTTAAATGACCGGCAAGAAGCACGACGCCAAGTAGGCTTTGCGGACCAAATATTCATCAGTAAAAGTGAGCTTGTGTCTGCCCAAGAGTTGGAGGCATTGCAACACCGCTTAAAGCATATGAATCCTCGAGCACCTCAGCACATCGTGCATTTTGGTGAAGTTGCAATAGACAAAGTGTTTGATTTGAGGGGCTTCAATCTCAATACCACTTTGGAAATTGACCCCGATTTCTTGAGTGACAGTCATCACCACCATGCACATGATGAACATTGCGATCACCCCTCGCACCAGCATGACCATGCACACCACGGACATGACCATGATCACGGCCACCATCACCACCATGATGACGATGTCAAAAGCTTTGTCTTTAAAGCTGACCGTGCTTTGGACCCGGCCAAGTTGGAAGATTTCTTGGGCGCTATCGTCAATATTTATGGTCCACGGATGTTGCGCTACAAAGGCGTCTTACACATGAAAGGCACAGAGCGCAAGGTGATTTTCCAAGGTGTACACCAACTTATGGGCAGTGATTTAGGCCAAGCTTGGGCGCCGGGCGAGAAGCGAACGAGCAAAATGGTATTCATTGGTATCGATTTGCCAAAAGATATCTTTCAACAGGGCTTGGAACAGTGCATAAGCTGAGTACAATCCGCGCGCCATTGGCTTGATAAGAGGTTTTTCCCTAAGCCCTTGGCACTGGTCACGCATGAAGTAATAAACAATAACCAGAAGCAGTATGGGGCTTGGTGCTAGCGCACTCGACGCCACCCTGTAGGGAGATTTGCATTGAAATCCACAAAGCATTCGAGCAACAGCAAAGCGAAGAGTAAAACCAAGGTCGCGGCTGCAAAGCCTAAGGCCAAGACAGTGAAAGCACCTGCCAAGAAAACCGTTGCAGTCAAAAAACCTGTTGCAATCAAAAAACCTGTCGCGGCCAAGAAACCCGTGCCAGCTTCGAAACCTGCGTTAAAGAAGAAAGCAGTGCCTGTTAAAAAACCTGTTGTTGTGAAAAAGGCGGTTGCCAAAAAAGCTGTCCCAGCGAAGAAAGCCGTGCCTGCCAAAAAGGTAACGCCATCTGCGAAAAAACCAGCGACGCAAAAAGCGCCGCCAATCAAAAAAACCAACCCAGCGAAATCTGTAAGCAAAACTGTGACAACTGCCGCCAAAACTGCCCCCACCAAGGCCAAAGTGCCTTCACCTCCCTTAAAAACGCCAGCATCTGTTTCCACTCGGGCTGAGTCCACACCAGATAACGCCAAGAAGTCTCCGCGAGCTGCAAAGGCCATGTCCATGATGCCGCCACCTCCTGGACTCAGCGTGGCCTCCACCATGGCCAAGGCCAGTTACGGGCCCATTTCTGTCCCAACCCTTCCAGCGGTTGTTCCCATGATTCCTGTGAAAAACCCCAAGCTTGCCAATAACTGGAAAAGTAAAACAGCCTCGACTGTCTCTGATGAAGAGGTGCTTGCCATGCCCGATGACGAGTACATGAATGCGCTGCAAATGGCTTTTTTCCGACTGAAATTGGTTCAGTTGAAAACGGATATTTTGGCCAATGCTGGCGAGACCACCGAGCATCTGCGTGAAGACACCGTCATCGTGCCAGATCCTGCTGATCGGGCCACCATCGAGGAGGAGCACGCATTAGAACTGCGCACCCGTGACCGTGAACGCAAACTTTTGAAGAAAATTGAGCAATCTATTTCACGTATCGATAGCGGTGACTATGGGTATTGCGATGAAACTGGTGAACCTATTGGGGTGGGTCGTTTATTGGCCCGACCGACTGCCACCTTGTCGCTAGAGGCTCAACAACGCCGTGAATTGAAGCAAAAAATGTTTGGCGATTGACTCCCCTTAGCAACGCTCAGTGAAAAGCAGGCCGCATAGGGCCTGCTTTTTTTGCGCCTAAAAATCTTATAAATCACATTCGATACCTCTCCTAAGTGCTTCATTAATAATGTTTTTTTAAATAGATGGCTATGCGATATACGAGCTAAGTTGTTGATTTTGTTGCCAAAACTTCATTTTAAGTCTTGCAAGCACAGAAAATCCTGTTAAAGTGCAGATAAGTGGTATTTGGTGCAAAAATGTGAGATTCCTCGCATTCCCAAGCCATATTTATGCAACAAGGGGTTTGTAAGCCGTGTTTCAAGGTGCGTCATCGCTGAGTTTGGATGCCAAGGGTCGCTTGTCGGTCCCAACACGTCACCGTGATGTGCTGAGCGCAACGACCGCAGGACAACTCACGATCACCCGACATCCCCACGGATGTTTGATGCTGTTTCCTCGCCCCGAGTGGGAAAAATTCAGAGAGCGCGTGGCGTCATTGCCCATGACTGCCCAATGGTGGAAACGCATTTTGTTGGGCAACGCCATGGACGTAGAGATGGATGGCACAGGCCGTGTTCTTGTCTCACCCGAATTGCGCAGCGCCGCTCACATCACCAAAGAAGTGATGTTGTTGGGCATGGGCAGCCATTTCGAGCTTTGGGACAAGTCAACTTACGACACCCAAGAGGCCGAGGCCATGCAGGGCGAGATGCCCGATGTGTTTCGCGACTTTTCGTTTTAACGTGGAATGGCAACAACTGAATGGGCACACACCACCGTCATGTTGAAGGAGGCGGTCGAGGCGCTGGACGTCCAGGCCGAAGCCACCTATGTCGACACAACCTTTGGCCGAGGCGGGCATGCAAAGCGCATCTTGGAAAAACTGTCCCCAGCGGGCCAATTGATCGTCTTCGACAAAGACCCGCAAGCGATTGCAGTGGCGCAGGCGATGAGCGAGCCCCGAATGCAGATACGCCATCAGGGATTCGAAGCCCTGAACCAACTGCCGCACCACAGCGTCGCCGGTGTGCTGATGGATCTGGGGGTGAGCTCGCCTCAAATCGACAACCCAGAGCGAGGCTTTTCGTTCCGTCAGGACGGCCCGTTGGACATGCGGATGGACACAAGCCAGGGCCAAAGCGTTTACGAATGGCTGGGCGTGGCAAACACCGACCAAATAGCTCAGGTGATTCGTGACTATGGAGAAGAACGGTTTGCCAATGGCATTGCCAAAGCCATCGTCGCCCAACGCGATGCGGGGCAACTGCCATCGACCACATTGGCCATGGCTGAACTGGTCGCTTCAGTCGTTAAAACCCGCGAAGCGGGACAAAACCCAGCAACACGAACCTTTCAAGCCTTTCGCATCTTCATTAACCGAGAGCTTGAAGAGCTTGCACAGGCGTTGGAAGCCAGTCTGCAGGTCTTACAACCGCGAGGGCGTCTGGTCGTGATCAGTTTTCACTCGCTAGAAGACCGCATGGTCAAACAATTCATCGCAAAAAATGCGAAAGAAGTGTATGACCGACGAGCGCCATTTGCCAGCCCAGCTAGATTAGCGCTGCGCGATTTGGGGCGTCAACGTCCAAGTGCTGAAGAGGTCAGCGCCAACCCACGCAGTCGAAGTGCCATTTTGCGTGTAGCTGAGCGCTTACCCATGCAGGAGGCTCCATGACACGCGTCAGTGCTTTGCTGCTGCTGGCAGTCGTGCTGAGTGCCTTGTATTTGGTGCGCACCCAATATGAGTCACGGCGCATGTACACCGAGCTTGACCGAGCCAAAGCTTTGGCGCAAAGGCTTGATACCGAGCACGACAGATTGGATGTAGAAAGGGGTGCACAAGCAACGCCTTTGCGAGTAGAAAAACTCGCACGCGAACAAATGCAAATGCACACCATCTCGCCTGCCATCACGCAGTACGTTTCTGTTCAAGGTGCAAGCAGTGAAAACGTATCAGCCAGTACATCACCCAAGGCGCAGCCATGAGCAGTCGCAGCGTGCAGTACTCCACCAATCCCTTGCTTGCGAGTAAAACGCCGATTTGGCGAAGCCAATTCATTGTTGCCGGCATCGCGCTGGGGTTCATAGGGTTGGTAGTGCGTGCAGCCTATGTACAGGTAATTGATAACAATTTTTTTAAAAAACAAGGACAGGTTCGATTTGAGAGAACCTTAGAAATACCTGCCAACCGTGGACGGGTACTCGACCGCAATGGACTCATCTTGGCTTCAAGTGTTCCTATGCCCAGTATTTGGGCCAGTCCAGAAGAAATGGATACAAGTAATCCAAAGCTCAAAGAGCTTGCACTGTTGCTGGAAATACCCTATTCAGAAATTCGAGAAAAAATCAAAGACCCCAAGCGCAAGCATGTATGGCTCAAGCGACAAGCTGATATGGCACTGGGTAAAAAAATCAAAGAACTAGGTGTACGAGGTGTTTACACCACCATGGAGTACAAGCGAATGTACCCAGAAGGTGAGGCAGCCGCGCATGTGGTGGGATTTACCAACATAGAAAATGTAGGGCAAGAGGGTGTGGAACTTGCCTTCAATAAGCATCTGGCAGGAAAGAGTGGTTCGCGACGCGTCATCAACAATGGTCATAAACAAGTTGTAGAGGGCATTGGCGAAGAGATTCCGCCAGAAGACGGCAAAGACTTGCAACTAAGTATCGATAGCAAGGTTCAGTATTTTGCTTACCAAAAATTACGCGAAGCAGTGATTGACAACAAAGCTGCTGCTGGCAGCGTGGTGGTGTTGGACGCGCAAACAGGCGATGTATTGGCTCTGGCCAACTACCCAAGTTACTCACCAGAAAAACGAAGTAACTTTAATGCTGTGCAGATGCGCAACCGGGCATTGACCGATACCTTTGAGCCGGGTTCAACCATGAAACCCTTTGTGATCGCCTTGGCGATGGAAAAAGGCATGATTAAACCTGATTCGCCTATAGACACATCACCTGGCAAGCTCAATGTGACCGGAAAGACCATCACAGATCACCATCCGCTTGGAATTCTGAGTGTCTCAGAGGTGATTCAAAAGTCGAGCAATGTGGGCACAGTCAAAATTGCAATGAAGATGACCCCCAAAGATATTTGGGAGATGTATGCCCAAGTGGGTTTTGGACAAAAGCCTCAAATTCCCTTTCCTGGCGCAGTCGCCGGACGATTGCGCCCCTACAAAACATGGCGGCCCATTGAACAAGCCACCATGAGTTACGGCTATGGTTTGTCCACCAGTTTGTTTCAATTGGCACAAGCCTATACGGTGTTTGCTCGAGATGGCGAAGTCGTACCCGTGAGCCTTCTCAAGCGAGAGGACAAGGTGGTGGGGGTGCGCGCCATCAGCGCTCAAAACGCGGTGGCAGTGCGCAATATGCTCAATATGGTCACGGGGCCAGGAGGCACCGCACCCAAGGCACAAACCATGGGCTACTCCGTGGGTGGAAAAACCGGAACAGCCCATAAGCAAGAAGGCAAAGGCTATGCAGCCAAAAAGTACAGAGGCTTTTTTGTGGGCATGGCCCCCATAGAAACGCCTCGTATTGTGGTGGCGGTGATGATTGATGAGCCTAGCAATGGACGTTATTTTGGTGGCGATGTTGCTGCACCCGTGTTCAGTGAAACTGTGCAGCAGACTTTGCGGATGTTGGGCATACAACCCGACATGGCCGTCAAACCACAAGTCGTTGCCAAAGCCGAGGTGGAGTCGTTTTGATGCACATATTGCAGACACCCCCGCAAGCGGCGCAATGGTTGCGAGAAATGGTCACCGGGCAACTGCACATTGACAGCCGCCAGGTCAAGCAAGGCGATGGTTTTTTTGCTTACCCAGGCTTGACGCAGGATGCCCGCCAATATGTAGCGCAAGCCTTATCCCAAGGGGCTAGCGCATGCCTTGTGGAGGCAAAAAGCATTGAGCAATTTCCATGGATGCAGGAGGAGACAAGAGTTGGCGTCTACACAGATTTAAAACAAGCTTGTGGCCCCATTGCTGATGCTTACTTTGAGTCTCCAAGTCAACACCTGCAGATGCTGGCTGTGACAGGAACCAATGGCAAGACATCCACCGCATGGTGGTTGTCGCACGCTCTTAGCCGAACAGGGCAAAGGTGCGCAGTGGTTGGCACATTGGGCATGGGTGAAGCGCACCAACTACACAACACAGGGATGACAACACCCGATCCCCTGCAACTTCATGCGCAATTACGTCAGTGGGTAGATGATGGCGTCAAAGCCTGTGCCATAGAAGCTTCGTCTATTGGGTTGAGTGAGCATCGATTAACTGGGACGCGACTGAAGATCGCCATCTTCACCAATTTCACGCAAGACCATTTGGATTACCACGGCAATATGAACGCCTATTGGCAAGCAAAGTCAAGTCTGTTTGATTGGCCAAAGTTGCAAGCAGCAGTCATCAATATCGACGATTCGCAAGGCCAAGCACTGGCTACTCAACTGAAAGCTCAGCACGGGGAAACGCTGCCAGACATTTGGACCATCTCGATGCATTCCAGTGCGAGACTTCAGGCTCAGTCCGTGCAAATCGGTGAATACGGTTTGGCATTTGACGTGGTGGAAGGTGATGAAGTTCACCCCATGACAACCGATGTGGTCGGCGAATTCAATGTGCTTAACCTGCTGGGAGTTTTGGCTGCAATGCGAGCACTCGGGATAGAGCTTTCCCAAGCAGTCAAGGCTTGTCACAAACTGCCATCCGTACCCGGCCGAATGCAAAGCTTGGGTGGTTCAAACCAACCATACGTCGTCATTGACTATGCGCACACGCCTGATGCGTTGATGCAGGCACTCAAAGCTTTGAGGCCTATGACAACTGCGCGTAAAGGGCAGTTGCATTGCATCTTTGGTTGCGGTGGCGACCGCGATTCAAGCAAACGGGCACCCATGGCAAAAGCGGCAGAGAGCAGTGCAGACTGGCTTGTCTTGACCAGTGATAACCCTCGCAGCGAACCACCACAAACAATCATTGCGCACATGGTGGATGGTTTGGTTAACCCCGCCCAGGCGATCGTTTGTATAGACCGAGCAGAAGCCATTGCCCAAGCCATTGAAAAAGCCAAGCCACAAGACGTCATCCTGATCGCTGGCAAAGGACATGAAAATCACCAAGAAATCAAGGGCTTGAAAATACCTTTTTCAGATGAAAAACAGGCTTTGGCGGCATTGAGTCTGTGGGGTAGCGCATGACGCAAAACCTGTCTATTTCGTTGGGACAACTCCATGCCTGGTTGCCCAATAGCCGCTTGGTTGGTGACCCCAGCCTGCTGGTTTCACGCATACACACCGACAGTCGCAGCCTGGTTAAGGGCGATTTATTTGTCGCATTGAAAGGCGATCGATTTGATGGACACGACTTTTTAGCTCAACTGCCGAGGCTTGGTGTCGGTGTTGCCATTGCCACCCACGGTTTGAAAGATGCTGGCTTGATGGGCCTAGAGGTAGAGGACACATTGCAAGCATTGGGACAGTTGTCGCGTGCTTGGCGTTCTCAGTTTTCAATACCCATGATTGCGGTGACAGGGAGCAATGGCAAGACCACCGTCACACAGATGATTGCCAGCATATTGCGTGCATGGCAAGGTGAAGACGCCTTGGCAACCCAAGGAAACTTCAATAACGCCATTGGCTTACCCCTCACATTATTGCGACTGCAATCCCACCATCGCAGCGCTGTGGTCGAGCTGGGAATGAACCATGTAGGGGAAATTGCTGAACTTGCCAGCTTGGCCGCACCTACGGTGGCACTGGTCAATAACGCGCAACGTGAACACCAAGAGTTCCTGCACAGTGTTCAAGCGGTTGCTGCTGAAAACGGTGCAGTGATTGCAGCATTGCCACCCAACGGCATCGCTGTGTTCCCAGCCGAGGATCCCTACGCCGAGGTTTGGCGACAACTGGCCGTCCATAAGCAGGTACTCTGTTTTGGCAGAACGAAAGCGTCAGACATTCATTTGGTGGATGGTGAATGGTCTAACCAGCGGTGGCAGCTCAGCGTGCAAACACCTAAGGGGCGAATCAACACCAGCTTGTCTGTTGCAGGCGATCACAATGTGCACAACGCCTTGGCCGCCATCACCTGCGCAGTTGCAGCAAACGTTCCATTGGCGTGTATAGAACAAGGCATTGCTGCATTTGAACCAGTGAATGGCAGATCACGTTCACTGTTTCTCAAATGGGCAGACCGGGAACTGGTGTTGATCGATGACAGCTACAACGCCAACCCAGACTCTGTCAGGGCTGCTATCAATATATTGGCTCAATCATCCCAACCCCGTTTATTGGTGTTGGGGGACATGGGAGAAGTGGGAACACAAGGCGCTGCCTTTCATGCTGAGGTTGGACGCTATGCACAAGCCAGTGGCATTGAACATCTCATCACTTTAGGAGAACTCAGCCGCGACACCGCCAAAGTTTTTTTAAATGCAAAGCATTGCCAATCAATGGATGAGGTGTATGCACAGGTACAAGCCAGATTACCCATGGTGAACACAGTGCTGGTCAAAGGATCTCGGTTCATGCGGATGGAGCGTGTGGTGCAAATCATTCAGTCGTGGGTCAACACCCAGTCAACTTCTTCGAGCACCACGGAGGTTCCATGTTCTTGAGCTTGGCCCAGTGGTTGCAAACCATATCGCCCGATTTTGGCTATTTGCGTGTATTTCAATACCTTACTTTCAGGGCTGTCATGGCAGCATTGACTGCGCTCATGATCGGATTGATTGCTGGCCCTTTTGTGATTCGCAAATTGACACAACTCAAAATTGGACAACCTATCAGAGGTTATGGTGTTGAAGCGCACCTTGTGAAATCTGGCACCCCCACCATGGGAGGCGTGCTGATATTGCTGGCCATTGCGTTGTCTACTTTGCTGTGGGTAGATTTGTCCAACCGATTTGTGTGGATTGTGCTGTTGGTTACCTTGGGTTTTGGGGCCATAGGTTGGGTAGATGATTGGCGAAAAGTGGTTCGCAAAGACCCAGAGGGAATGCCCTCGGGCGAAAAATACCTTTGGCAGTCCATCATTGGTTTGCTGGCTGCGCTTTACTTGGTATTTAGCATTTCTGAGGTCAGCAATCTGCGAGTGATGGAGCTTTTTTACAGTTGGGTGCGCTCAGGCTTTGATGTCAACTTGCCGCCCAAAGCCGGTTTGCTATTGCCCTTCTTTAAAGAAATCAGCTACCCATTGGGGATACTGGGTTTTGTGGGATTGACCTATGTGGTGATCGTCGGTTCTAGCAATGCAGTTAATTTGACTGATGGATTAGACGGCTTGGCCATCATGCCGGTGGTGATGGTGGGTTCTGCCCTTGGCGTTTTTGCCTATGTCACAGGTTCTGCTGTGTATTCACGTTACTTATTTTTCCCCCATATTCCTGGTGCAGGCGAGCTATTGGTGTTTTGCTCAGCCATGGCTGGTGCTGGTTTGGCTTTTTTATGGTTCAACACCCATCCTGCACAAGTCTTCATGGGCGACGTAGGCGCATTGGGCTTAGGTGCAGCTTTGGGGACCATTGCGGTCATCGTCAGGCAAGAAATTGTGCTGGCCATCATGGGCGGAATTTTTGTAGCGGAAGCTGTCTCAGTGATGTTGCAGGTCAGTTATTTCAAATACACCAAGCGTAAATATGGTGAGGGCAGACGGATCTTAAAAATGGCACCCTTGCATCACCACTTCGAAAAATCAGGGTGGAAAGAAACGCAGGTTGTGGTTCGATTCTGGATCATCACCATGCTGCTGTGCTTGGTGGGACTTTCTACATTGAAGTTGCGTTGATCATGAAAATGCTGGAGGACCTTCACATAATGGTTTTAGGCTTGGGTAGCTCAGGCTTGGCCATGGTTCGCTGGTGCGTGTTGCAAGGAGCCAAGGTCACCGTGGTGGATAACCGTGAACAACCACCCTGTTTGGCGACCATGCGCTCTGATCATCCTGAGGTCACATTCATCCATGGGTCTTTTGATGCATCCTTACTGGATGATTCTTCTATCAAGGCTGTGTTCAAGAGCCCCGGCTTGTCCCCCGCACAAGTCAAATCTGTCTGGACGGCCACCCAACAAAAAGGACTGTGGCACGGGACTGAACTAAGCCTGTTTGCACATGCCATGGATTGTTTGGCCAAAGCGCAGGCATACCAACCCCATGTGTTGGCTATCACTGGCACCAATGGCAAAACAACTGTCACAACCTTAACTTCACGTTTGCTCAAGCGTGCTGGCGTGACTGTTGCCGTGGCTGGAAACATTGGACCCACCTTATTGGATACTTTGCGTGAAAACTTAGCTGATTTGCCACAAGCATGGGTGTTGGAGTTATCAAGCTTTCAGCTCGATGGTGAAACGCAATTTGAGCCTACCGCTGCGTGTGTATTGAACCTCACACAAGACCATCTGGATTGGCACGCAGACATGCAAAGTTATGGTGCTGCCAAGTCCCGCATATATGGCAACCAAGCTGTTGCTGTGATGCCGCGCCATGATGAAACTGTTGCGGCTTTGTTGCCTAAGGACCTGGCCAAAAAGAAATCAGACAAGCGTCATGTGATTTCCTTCGGCGCTGATGCACCCATTCAAGCAGGTGACTACGGCCTGGAAATTGTCAATGGCATGACCTGGCTGGTACGCGCATCTGTGCCCGAAACAGAGGGCAAGAAAGCTATAGAGGAAGAAATCCATCTGCAGCGATTGATGCCAGCCGATGCATTGCGAATTCGGGGACAACACAATGCCATCAACAGTTTGGCTGCGCTCGCATTGGCAAGCACCTGCGGCGCTGGGTTGGCTGCGATGTTGTATGCACTTCGGGAATACACCGGCGAGCCGCATCGATTGCAAACAGTCGGTGTGATCAACAACATTGAATACATTGATGACAGCAAGGGCACCAATGTCGGCGCCACTGTTGCAGCCCTGAACAGTTTAGGCAAACATAAAAACATCATTGTCATCCTAGGTGGCGATGCCAAAGGCCAAGACTTTGGGCCGCTGCTAGAGCCGCTTGGAAAATTTGCGAGAGCAGTTGTCTTGATGGGTAAGGATGCGCCACATATTCAACAAGTCTTGGCAGGAGCCGAGTTCCCTGTGCTGCAAGCCACAGACATGGCCAGCGCGGTTGCCAAGGCCAGTGCACAAGCACTTGCTGCAGATACGGTTTTGTTGTCGCCAGCTTGTTCTAGCCTCGACATGTACAAAAACTATGAAGAGCGTGGGCAGATTTTTTCTGAGTGTGTGAATGCATTGGTTTTTGAGGAGGGGCACGCATGAGTGACAGCGCGCTCTTCAACTGGTCAGACCGCATAGGGCGTTGGTTTGGCGGTACGCCAAAAGAAGGACCTGACGCATTACCCGTTCGTGTGCATGGGCGCGAATACGGACGTACACGTGCGGCACCTGCAGGCATCAAAGCATTCGACCAGAACTTGGTTTGGGCAATAGCTGGCTTGCTGATTTGGGGCTTGGTAATGGTCTATTCCGCGTCAATTGCGCTCAATGACGGACCTCGCTCAACAGGTTTTTCTCAAGTTCAGTATCTTGTTCGACACATGGCTGCTTTGGGTGTTGGATTCATTGCCGCCTTGCTTGTGTTTCAAATTTCTATGGACACTTGGGAGAAGATTGCTCCGTGGATATTCATTGTTTCAATCGTATTGTTGATCGTGGTGTTACTGCCCTTTGTGGGTAAAAGTGTCAACGGTGCAAGACGTTGGATCAGTTTTGGAATTTTCAATTTCCAACCTTCAGAATTTGCGAAATTTGGCATGCTGTTGTATGCAGCCAATTACATGGTTCGCAAAATGGATGTCAAAGAAAAATTCTTTGCAGCAGTCACACCTATGGGTGTGGCGATCGCCGTTGTGGGTTCACTCTTGCTGGCAGAACCGGATATGGGCGCATTTTTGGTGATTGCTGTCATCGCCATGGGCATCTTGTTTTTAGGTGGTGTCAATGCGCGAATGTTCATATTGATTGCATTTGTTTTGCTCGTCGCATTTGGCCTCATCATTGGTTTGTCGGAATGGCGGCGTGAACGAATTTTTGCCTACCTAGACCCTTGGAGTGCCAAGTACGCGCTTGGCAAAGGCTATCAACTGTCCCACTCACTCATTGCTTTTGGACGAGGAGAAATCTTCGGGGTTGGTTTAGGTGGCAGCGTCGAAAAATTGCACTGGCTACCAGAAGCACACACCGACTTTTTGCTCGCGGTGATTGGCGAAGAATTCGGACTTGTCGGTGTCGTGACCTTGATTGGTGTGTTCATGTGGATGACGCGACGCATCATGTTCATAGGACGCCAAGCCATTGCCATGGACCGAGTGTTCGCTGGATTGGTGGCGCAGGGTGTGGGCATTTGGATTGGCTTTCAAGCCTTTATCAATATGGGCGTGAATTTAGGTGCTTTACCGACCAAAGGCTTGACCTTGCCATTGATGAGTTACGGGGGGTCGGCCATATTGCTCAACCTCATCGCTTTGGCTGTTGTGCTGCGCGTGGACTATGAAAACCGACTCCTGATGCATGGAGGTCGTGTATGAATACACCCACCGCATTGGTCATGGCCGGTGGCACGGGCGGACATATCTTCCCAGGTTTGGCCATTGCTGAAGTGTTGCGTGGTCAAGGTTGGCAGGTGCATTGGATGGGTGCGCCGCACCCCAGCATGGAGTCCCAACTGATTCCTCCCAAAGGCTTTGCCTTTGAGGCCGTGCGTTTTGGCGGAGTTCGCGGCAAAGGAAAACTCACCCTGTTGTTGCTGCCATGGCGACTGCTGCAGGCAATGGTGCAAAGCTTGCAGTTGATCCGACGCGTTAAGCCAGATGTATTGGTCGGTCTTGGGGGCTACATCACATTTCCAGGTGGTTTGATGGGTGTGGTGAGCGGTCGCCCCTTGGTGTTACATGAGCAAAATGCAGTGGCTGGAATGGCCAATCAATGGCTAGGCAAAATTTCCCAACGAATCTTTAGCAGCTTTCCTAATGCTTTACCCAAAAGCGAGTGGGTAGGTAACCCACTGCGTTCAGAATTTATACATCAAGCAGAACCAGCCAAAAGGTATGCCGCAAGAACCGGTCCCTTGCGGGTGGTGGTGATGGGCGGAAGCTTGGGCGCACAAGCCATCAACACAGTTCTTCCGCAGGCACTGGCACTGATACCTGTTCAAGACCGACCCAGCGTGTTGCACCAAGGTGGAGAAAAGCATTTAAAGGACTTGTCACTGGCTTATGCGCAAGCAGGCGTAGCAGCTGAACTCACAGCTTTCATTGATAACCCAGCACAGGCCATGGCACAAGCCGATTTGGTCATATGTCGCGCAGGAGCGAGTACGGTCAGTGAAATTGCTGCCATAGGTGTTGCAGCCATCATGGTGCCTTTTCCCTTGGCTGTCGATGACCACCAAACCATGAATGCCCAATTCTTATCGACCCAAGGGGCTGGGTGGCTGATTGCTCAACATGAGTTGTCACCGCAATTGCTGGCGAATCAAATCCAAACTTTGACCCGCGATGTGCTGCTGCAAGCAGCACAAAAAGCTTATGTCTTGAGAAAAATCGATGCGGCAGAAAAAATTGCGCAGGCATGTCGCGAGGTGCTGCAATGAAACACGCCATCAGCCATGTGCATTTTGTAGGTGTTGGTGGTGCAGGCATGAGTGGCATTGCCGAAATATTGCACAACCTTGGCTACAAAGTTTCTGGCTCTGACTTGTCAGACGGGCCCGTATTGCAAAGACTGTCTGCGCTTGGCATTCAAACCAAAGTAGGTCATGATGCACGCAACATAGCAGGGGCTGATGCAGTGGTGACCTCCACTGCTGTTCAGTCAGACAACCCAGAGGTTGTTGCTGCACACCAAAAACTGATTCCTGTGGTCCCTAGGGCAGTCATGCTCGCAGAATTGATGCGACTCAAGCAAGGCATAGCCATAGCGGGAACCCATGGCAAAACCACCACCACCAGCTTGGTGGCCAGTGTATTGGCGCAAGCAGGCCTGGACCCTACCTTTGTCATTGGCGGACGTCTCATCAGCGCGGGTGCGAATGCCAAATTAGGGGCGGGGGATTACATCGTGGTCGAGGCAGATGAGTCCGATGCCTCATTCCTGAACCTGAGCCCCATCATGGCTGTGGTGACGAATATCGATGCAGACCACATGGAAACCTATGGACACGATTTCAATCAATTGAAATCGGCCTTTATCGAGTTTCTGCATCGAATGCCGTTTTATGGCGCAGCGGTTTTGTGTGTTGATGACCCAGTGGTAAATAGCCTTTTGTCTAAAGTTTCAAGGCCAATTACATCCTACGGAATGTCAGAAAAAGCACAAGTTCGAGCAATTAATATTCGCGCCGAGGAAGCGCGTATGCATTTCACTGTCAAGCGCAGCAACGGCGTGACATTGCCTGATATGCACATTGTCTTGAACTTGCCAGGTACACACAATGTGCTCAATGCGTTGGCGGCCATTGCGATTGCGGTTGAACTCAATATCCCTGATGAAGCAGTCGTTAAAGCATTGGCTAACTTTGGGGGTGTTGGGCGCAGGTTTCAACGACATGGAGAAATTACTGCCAAAGCCGGTGGTAATTACACGCTGATTGAAGACTATGGACATCACCCTGTTGAATTGGCTGCAACCATTGACGCAGCGCGGGGGGCTTTCCCTGGTCGACGCTTGGTACTGGCGTTTCAGCCGCACCGCTTTAGCAGAACGCGGGACTGCTTTGAGGACTTTGTCGCCGTACTTCAGAAAGTCGATGTGCTTTGGCTGACAGAAGTTTATTCAGCAGGAGAAGCACCGATTGCCGCGGCCGATGGTCGCTCTCTGGCGCATGCCGTTCGTGTCGCAGGACAGCAGCAACTGGTGTTTGCCCAAGACTTAAGCGCTCTTACCGAATTGGTGGTGAACAACGCCTGCAATGGCGATGTGGTGATGTGCATGGGTGCAGGCTCCATTGGTTCCGTACCGGCCTTGGTGGTGGAGCAGTCAGCGCAATGGACAACGTTGAAGGTGGTGGGCGCATGAGCAGCTTTGACATCACAAAAAGCAAAGTCGCTGTGTTGATGGGTGGGCGCTCCGCAGAGCGAGATATTTCGTTGATGTCGGGTCAAGGTGTCCTGACAGCATTGCAATCACTGGGGGTCAACGCCACAGCCTTTGATCCTGCACAACTCGCACTCGAGCAGTTGAAAGCAGAGAAATACACCCACGCCTTTATTGCATTACACGGCAGACATGGCGAGGATGGGACAGTGCAAGGCGCGTTGGAGTTAATGGGAATTCCATACACGGGCTCAGGCGTGATGGCTTCTGCCATTGCCATGGACAAGCAAATGACCAAGCGCCTTTGGCGAGCTGAGCATTTGTCTACGCCTGCCTCTATTTGGTTACCGCCTAATGAACAAACACCTGCAAACATCACGAGGCTTATCCAAGAACTGGGTTTGCCCCTGATTGTCAAACCACCGCACGAAGGTTCTTCTATTGGTGTCAGCAAAGTCACCCATGAAGCGCAGCTTGCCAAAGCCATCTCATTAGCGACAAACCTAGACCCCGACTTACTTTGCGAAATGTTCATAGACGGTGAGGAGGTGACTTGCCCAGTCATAGGCCAAGGTTTAAATGCCAAAGCCTTGCCTGTGGTGAAAATTGTGGCGCCTCAAGGTGCATATGACTATCAAAACAAATACTTCACAGATGAAGTCAGCTACCTTTGTCCAAGTGGCTTACCTCCAGAGGAGGAAAAAGCGATTCAAGCATTGAGTGTGGCTGCCTACCAGGCATTGGGTTGTCGTGGTTGGGGGCGAGCGGACATCATGATTCGGGCAAGTGATCGACAACCATTTCTGCTTGAAATGAACACCAGTCCAGGCATGACCAGCCACTCGCTGGTACCCATGTCCGCACTGGCCGCGGGCATTTCATACCCCCAGCTTTGCATGCAAATTTTGGCCAGTGCATGTTTAGATACACAAAAAGGGGTGGCCACGCCATGAAAGCACGCGATGCCATGCTGATGAGCGACGAGACGCCAATGACCTTGGATATTCGTTTGATGAACATCACCAGTATCTTGCTGATGTTGGTCTTTGGTTTGGTGTTGGTGAGTGCATTGCTGTGGTGGATCGTCCGTCACCCTGTGTTTGCACTGACGGCCATCTCGGTGCAAGGGGATGTTCGTCACAACAATGCAGTCACATTAAGGGCCAATGTGGTGCCGCGATTGCGGGGTGGATTCTTCACTGTTGATTTGATGCAAGCCAGAGCCACTTTTGAAAATGTTCCTTGGGTGAGGCAAGCCTTGGTCAGGCGCGAGTTTCCAAACAGGCTGAGCGTTGAACTCGAAGAGCACCAACCGGCTGCATTCTGGGGCAATGACGCTGACTCGCGATTGCTCAACAAGCAAGGTGAAATTTTCAGCGCAAATTTTGGCGAATTGGACGATGAAAACTTGCCTCGCCTGAGTGGCCCAGATTCAGAGTCGGCCCAAGTGCTGCAAATGTATGAAGTACTGAAACCCGAACTTGGAAAATTGCAGTTCCAAATCAAAGGTTTGGAACTCACCGCACGTGGAAGTTGGCGTGCCGAACTCAAAAGTGGGGCACTGATTGAATTGGGTCGAGGCAACAGCGATGAAGTGCTGGCGCGTGTTGAACGCATGACGCTCACCTTGCCACAGGTCACGCAAAGATATGGTCGACAAACACAGGCGCTGGAAGCGGCAGATTTGCGACATGTGAATGGTTATGCCTTGCGCTTGCGTGGGGTAAGTACGCTGACATCAACATCAACATCAACAACAACAAGGTAAACACACAGAGGTTTCCATGGCAAAAGAGTACAAAGATTTGGTCGTAGGTTTGGATATCGGAACCAGTAAGGTAATGGTGGTGGTTGCTGAAGTGTTGCCTGGGGCAGAGTTAAAGCTTGCCGGATTTGGTATTGCCCCTAGCAGCGGATTGAAGCGCGGGGTGGTGGTCAATATCGATGCCACCGTCCAAAGCATTCAGCAAGCTTTAAAAGAAGCTGAATTGATGGCCGACTGCAAGATCACGCGTGTCTACACAGGCATCACGGGTAGCCATATACGCGGTATGAATTCACATGGCATGGTGGCAGTCAAAGACCATGAGGTCACTGCCGCTGATGTCGCCAGAGTGGTTGAAACTGCCAAGGCCATCAATATTTCCACTGACCAGCGACTGCTTTTGGTCGAACCACAAGAATTTGTCATCGATGGCCATGATGTCAAAGAACCGATTGGTATGAGTGGCATCCGTTTGGAGGCAAAGGTGCACATCGTCACCGGCGCTCAAAGTGCGGCAGAGAACATCATCAAGTGTGTGCGTCGTTGCGGACTTGACGTAGAGCAGCTCATGCTCAACCCCTTGGCGTCCAGCCATTCAGTGCTGACCGCGGACGAGCGTGAACTGGGTGTGGCATTGGTTGACATTGGCGCTGGTACCACCGATGTCGCCATTTTCACCAATGGCGCTATTCGACACACTGCTGTGATTCCCATTGCAGGCGACTTGATTACCAGCGATATTGCGATGGCCCTGCGCACACCCACCAAAGATGCGGAGGACATCAAAGTCGAGTCTGGCTTTGCCAAGCAACTGCTGGCTGATCCCAATGTGCAAGTAGAGGTGCCAGGGCTGGGTGACAGGGGGCCCAGGATGCTGAGTCGACAAAATTTGGCTGGCGTGATCGAGCCTCGGATTGAAGAAATATTTTCTTTGGTGCAACAGGTGTTGCGAGACTCAGGCTACGAAGAAGTACTCTCGTCTGGCATTGTGCTCACGGGTGGGAGCGCCATGATGCCGGGCATGATCGAGCTGGGTGAAGACATATTTTTGAAGGCGGTTCGACGTGGCGTTCCGCGCTACAGCAGTGCATTGTCAGACATGGTTTCTCATCCTCGTGCGGCCACAGTGATGGGCTTGCTTGAAGAAGCCCGCTTGGCCCGGTTGCGCGGCTTCAGAGTCGCGCAGAAAAATGGCTCTATGAAAACGGCCATGGGGCGAGTCAAAGACTGGTTTGTAGGGAACTTCTGATGATGAATACACACTTTCACTTCCCACATCAACACGAGTCCTGTCTGTTTGGTCACCACCGTCGATGGCGACCTTGTATTCGAGGTGCGCCGCCCATCAGTGAAGACTGCTGACACATTGCTTGAAATTAACGGTTTAACAGACAACACAGAAATTGGAGAAAAACATGAACATAGAAATGATTGAAAAAAACGAATTCAGCTCTGACACCCAAATCCGTGTAATCGGTGTCGGTGGAGGTGGTGGTAATGCGGTTGAACACATGATCAAAAGCGGTGTCCGGGGCGTAGAGTTCATCTGCGCAAACACCGATGCGCAGGCCTTGCGCGTCAGTTCTGCGCACCGCGTGATTCAACTGGGTGACAACGGCTTGGGCGCTGGCAGTAAACCAGAGCGTGGTCAGTCTGCAGCAGAGGCTGTTACCGAAACCATTCGTGAGGTACTCGAAGGCGCAAACATGGTCTTCATCACCGCTGGTATGGGCGGTGGAACAGGCACAGGTGCAGCTCCCGTGGTTGCCCGCGTGGCGCGTGAAATGGGCATCTTGACGGTGGGTGTGGTCACCAAGCCATTCGACTGGGAGGGTGGTCGACGCATGACCAATGCTGAGGCTGGTTTGGCCGAGCTAGAAGCCAACGTGGATTCTTTGATCGTGGTGCTGAATGAAAAATTGCTGGATGTATTGGGCGACGATGTCACCCAAGACCAAGCCTTTGCTTATGCCAATGATGTGCTGCGCAACTCTGTAGGTGGTATCGCCGAGATCATCAATGTGGAAGCCTTGGTGAACGTTGACTTTGAAGATGTGCGTACTGTCATGAGCGAGCAAGGCAAAGCCATGATGGGTACAGCCACCGCCAACGGACCAGACCGCGCACGCATTGCCGCTGAGCAAGCCGTGGCTTGCCCTTTGCTCGAAGGTGTGGATATGACCGGTGCCAAGGGTGTGTTGGTGCTCATCACAGCAGCCAAAGGCGGTTTGAAACTGGCCGAGTCCCGTGAAGCCATGAACACCATTCGCGCATTTGCATCCTCAGAAGCCCATGTGATTTATGGCACGGCTTATGATGAATCGCTGGGTGACCAAATTCGCGTCACGGTGGTGGCAACAGGATTGGCGCATGCAGGTAAGCGCATTGCACCCCCCTTGACCGTCATTCAACGCACTGGGACAGACAATGTCGGCTATGCACCGCAAGCCATCATGCCCAGCAGCGCCATGACAGAAAGCAGCCATATGGCCAGCAGTCTTCCAAGCGCAATATCACCAGCAGACTACGGCAACGTCAATGTCCCCAGCGTTTGGCGAACACGTGACCGTACACAAGCAGCTGCCAAAGTTGACGCCATGTCTTCAGGTGGCATGGATAACTACGAAATCCCAGCTTTTTTGCGAAAACAAGCCGATTAAAATCACAGGCGTGCTTAAACAAAGAACCCTGCAAACCCTCACCCGTGCCGTCGGCGTTGGCCTGCACAGCGGCCAGCGGGTAGAGCTGTGTCTGCGTCCTGCTCCCCCTGACACTGGGGTGGTTTTCAGGCGCATCGATTTGAGCCATCCAGTAGAAATCCCTGTCACCGCGACTGCAGTGACAGACACGCGGTTGGCCTCCACTATTTCTGCCCACGGCGTGAAAGTCTTGACGGTAGAGCATTTGATGTCGGCTTGCTCAGGCTTGGGCATTGACAACTTGTATGTGGACATCACAGCCGAAGAGGTTCCCATCCTCGATGGCTCATCTGCCTCGTTTGTATTTCTTTTGCAAAGCGCAGGTATCTTGTTGCAAGATGCACCCAAGCGCTTTATCCGTGTGCTCAGCGAAGTCTGTGTCATGGAGGGCTCGGCAGAGCAACGCAAATGGGCCAAACTCGAGCCCTACCATGGTTACAAATTAAGCTTTGAAATTGATTTTCAACATCCCGCGGTGGATGCCACTGGCCAGCGAGTTGAGTTTGACACCGAAACTGGCAGTTACGTCAAAGACATTGCCAGAGCCCGTACTTTTGGCTTTTCAAAAGACATAGAACATATGCGCGCTAATGGTTTGGCATTAGGTGGCGGATTAGACAACGCCATCGTGATGGATGATTACAAAGTGCTCAATAGCGATGGGTTGCGCTATGACGATGAATTTGTGAAACACAAAATACTCGACGCCATGGGTGATTTGTATCTCTTAGGGCGTCCCTTGCTGGCGTCCTACAGCGCGTTTCGCTCTGGTCACGCCATGAACAACCGCTTGCTGCGCGAGTTGCTCAGCCAACCCCAAGCGTATGAAATCGTCAGCTTCGAGGACGAGCGGCGTGCTCCAAGGGGTTTGGCCCAACTCGCACCTGCTTGGTAGCTTTTGGTGCCACATCCATCATGCGTGAACTGTGGCGGGCATGCGCATGTGTGATCGCCAAGCCCAGAGCATCGGCTGCGTCAGGCCCTGGTAAAGCCGGCAACTTCAGCAATCGCTTGACCATCTCCTGAACCTGCGCTTTAGCCGCTTTGCCGTGTCCAGCAATGGCTTTTTTCATTTGCAATGCGGTGTATTCAGTCACGGACAAATCTTTTTGCACCAAAGATGTCAAGCACGCGCCTCTGGCTTGGCCAAGCAACAGACTGGCTTGTGGATTCATATTGACAAAGACAATTTCAACCGCTGATTCATGGGGCGCATAGCGCTCAACTACTTGTGCAATGCCGTTGAAAATCACATTCAACCGCGCAGGCAAATCGTCGCGCGGAAGATGCGTGGTGGTGATGGTGCCGCTGGCCACATAGCGCAATTGACTGCCTGTGCTGTCGATCACACCAAAACCGACACATTGCAAGCCTGGGTCTATGCCCAAAATACGCACGAGCTCTGTCATGGCAGTGCCACCATAGGCATACGGGCCAAAATAGTGGAAGCTCGGTCATTCAAATAAGGAGACCGAGGAAATTTTTCGTAGTATTTGGGACGCGGCAACATGACCGCCAGTCGTGCGGCCTCTGCAGCAGTCAATTTGGTAATTGATCGACCATGGTAATGCCGTGCTGCCGCTTCGACACCAAAAACACCTTGCCCCCATTCGACGTTATTGAGGTAAATTTCCAAAATACGTTGTTTGCTTAAGCATTGCTCTAAGGCGATAGTCAAAACCAGTTCTTGTGCTTTGCGAAAGAAAGTTCTTTCGCCACTGAGAAAAAGGTTTTTTGCTAACTGCTGCGTGATGGTTGAGCCGCCCACCACTTTAGGGGTTTGATTTTTGGCTTGTGCTCTGGCCTCAGCACGTGCGTTTTTGCTCCAAGCACGCTCGAGAGCGTCCCACTGAACGCCTGTATGTGACGCAAAAACATCGTCCTCAGAAGCAATCACCGCGCGTTGGATATGCAATGGCAATTTAGGTTGAGCAACCCATTGCTGCGACCAACGAACAGCAGGGTATTTGTGGCTGAGACGCCCAAGCTCAGAGCGTTGGAAAGCAGTGGAACCGGGGTCCACATAGCGCATCATGGCGATACGTGCAACGAAAAAAACCTGCAAACCCAAAGCACACCAAAAGAAAAAAACAAGCCATCTCAGTCCTGCAAGAAGAAACTGATGGCGACGACGCGAAGAAACAGTCATTCGCCTTGCAAAGTAGTTTGTAAAGTGTTGTTGTGGTCAAAGCTGAACCGCGTGACCAAAGCCAGTTGGTCCATTGAGCGGCGCATGGCATCGTTGAACGGGCCATAGGGACCGGCGTTACGCGCAATTTGCTTGGCATGAAAGTCAAGCAAAGGGTTGCCAGAGCCTTGGGAAACCTCCGCCGAGATGACTTGTCCGCGTGTATCGATGGTGATGACCATGATCAACGAGCCATACAGTTTTTGACCTTGCGATTGTGGGAAATCCAAGGTTCCCTTGGCCTCAATCTTGCGTCGAATCACGTCGTAGTAACGAGCGTACGAAGCTTCTTGGGTGCTGGGGCTGACATAGCGTTTACGGGGGCGTGCATTCTCTTCTTGTATGCGTTTTTCGATCTGGGCCAGCAAGTTGATAAGTTGCTGGCGTTGCCGCTCAATCGCAGGATCTTTGTTGGTGTTGTGCGAAGCATTGAGTTTGGCCAATGTTTGTTTTGTGCGGGTGAGTAACTCAGCTTGCTCACGTTCTTTCTCAGCAATTTTTTGCTGTAATTGGTTATCCGCTTGACCGGAGCGGGTAGTGGGCGAATTGATCAATGGTGAGGTTGATCTGTCTTTGGTGGTTTCACCACCACCTGCCAGATTCGTTTGAGCGATAGCCTTGGGTTTGGCTGGGGCTTTTTCGTCTGACTCGGTGTTGACCAAAATCACTTCCAAACCAGTGTCGCGTAACAACCGATCGATATTCTCTGGGGGCGTTAGCTGCACAGCCAGTAAGACAGCATGAACAGTCAGTGAAATGCCCAGGGCCCAGGGCAAAAGTCTGTCAGCATGGGAAAAGGCTACAAGCATCTGCGTGGTTCAAAAAAATTAGCTGGGTGCGTCCGTAGGCGCAGTAGGTGCAAGGTCAGCATCATTCAAGTCAACTGCAATGGCAAGGGGGCCGGCTGCCAACTCTTCATCTTCTTCGGTGTTGATGGGCTCTTGCGTTTGCTGCAAGGATTCAATGAATTGTGCATGGATATCCAAGGCAATCAAATCCATATCACCTAAGCGAACCCGCACCCGACTGCCTCTCTCAAGCGCTGGAGAACCCATGACAGAAAAAACCAGCGGCAAATGGTCAGCACGTGCCAGCGCAGGTTCGCCTGGAAAGGATTTGATCACGGTAGCGTCGAGTTCCGCAAGTGCATTTTGGCGCAAATACTGCAAAGTCCAAAAGCGCTCCATGCTGGCTTGGTGGGTGTTGTAGGCGCTGTAGGCGGATTCAAAAGCGGTGATGATGCCAAAGAGTTCTGCATCCTTGGGTTTGAAAGGGGCTGCCAGTGCAGCGGTTGCGCCATGGCGCACACCTGCAATCAATTGCCACTGGTTGACCAAATCTGTGTAGCGACGCAAGGGCGAGGTACTCCAAGCGTAACTGGGGACGCCGATGCCAGCATGGGGCAGGGCCTTGGTGCCCATGCGAACTTTGATGCCTGGCGCCAAAGAGGCTTGGCTGCGGTAAATGGCAGGCACGCCCAAACTGGCTAACCATTGCCCCCAGGTGCTGTTGGCCAAAATCATGGCTTCAGCCACGATCAAGTCCAGCGGCGACCCGCGTGTGCGAATGCTGATGCCTACGCTTTCATGTCCATTCGGACCGGTATCGGCGACTTCTGCCAAGCGGAAGTTGTAATCGGGGCGGTTGAAAGTTTCGGGTTTGCCACGAACAACTTCCCGCGCTGCTTTCGAATGTTTTGCCAGACGAAACAAGAAGGCCAATTCGGCATGGGGCATGGCGACCACAGGGGTGGTTTCCACACCGCTGGCCTCTTTGCTCAGCCAGCTTTCGGTAACCACCGTGTCCAGTTGGTCGTGGCGCATATTGGCTTGAATGAGCACCAACTCTAGGCGAGTTTCGGTATGGAGAACGGACAAAGTTTGCGCATCAAAGCTGACATACAAGGACAGGGCTGGACAGTTGCGGCCTTCTTGCAAGGTGTAGGCCTGCACCACGCTGTCAGGCAACATGGTGATTTTGTGGCCTGGCATGTACACCGTCGATAAACGGGCACGCCCACACATATCGATGGCGTCTCCCGGCTTGAGTGCCAAAGCTGGTGCGGCAATGTGGATGCCCACAGTGATGCGGTCGCTGCCCAAGCCTTGCACCGACAAAGCGTCATCAATTTCGGTGGTTTGCGAGTCATCGATGGAATAGGCTTTGACAGAGGCCAAAGGCAAGTCAGTGGTGATGGCTGGCGCTTGTAGCGGAGGGAATGCCGTTCCTTTGGGAAAATGCTCAAACAAAAAACGCTGCCAGTGGAAGTCGTAAGCGGAGCGGATGGCGCCCGCTTTTTGCAGCAATACCAATGGCGCGGTTTGGCTTTCTTTAGACGCCTCGACCACGGCTTTGTATTCGGGGGCGTTTTTATCGGGCTTAAAGAGAATTTTGAAGAGTTGTGTCTGTACTTGAGGCGGACATCGGCCAAGCATGAGTTCTTGTGCCCAATCTGAAATTTGCAGTTGAAGCTGCTTTTTCTTTTCAATAGCGATCAGGGCTTGTTGGACTATCTCAGCCGAGGCTTTGCGAAAGCGACCCTTGCCAGCTCGACGGAAATAGTGGGGAGCTTCAAACAAGCAAAGCAAGGTGCCCAATTGCTCGCTGGGGCTGGCGTCTTTGGAGAAATAGTCACGGGCTAAATCGGCAAACCCAAATTCTTCTTGGGGTGCAAACTCCCAAGCCATGTCCACTTCCATGCTGGCAGCGACCGCTTTGCCGGCCAACATGAATTCTGTCGGCTGGGGTTTATCAAACTTCATCAGCAATTGGTTGGATTTAACCTTGACACGTTTACCACTGTCTAGTTCGAGTTGAGCAGACGCATCGGACTCGGACAATACCCGCCCCGTGTTGAATTTCCCGCCTTCTTCATAAAGTGCATACATGGGGGCGGATTCTCCCATGGCGCTCCGATAAACTTCGGGCATGGGAACCCAAATCGGTAAATACAGTGTGTTTCAGCGCATCACGCCGCTGGTCAAAGGCTTTGACACTGTTTTAGGTTTCGCGATACTGCTGTTGTCGATCGTCGGGTTGCTGACCATTTATTCTTCAGGTTATGGCGAAGGACAGCGTTTTTTAGACCACGGCCGCAATTTGCTGATTGCCTGCGCCATCATGTTTGTGGTGGCACAAATCCCGCCGCAACGCATGATGTCTTTGGCCGTTCCTATTTACACCGTGGGTTTGGCTTTGTTGGTTGCGGTGGCCTTGTTTGGTTTAACCCGCAAAGGCGCTCAGCGCTGGTTGAATGTGGGTATCGTGATTCAGCCCAGTGAAATCATGAAAATTGGCATGCCTCTTATGCTCGCTTGGTGGTTTCAAAAACGCGAGGGCCAATTACGTACCTTGGATTTTTTTGTAGGTGGCTTGATATTGCTCATTCCTGTGGCGCTGATCGTCAAACAACCCGATTTAGGTACTGCGATTTTGGTGATGGCTGCCGGCTTGTATGTGATCTTTCTAGCTGGCCTGAGTTGGTGGTTGATCATTCCGCCCTTGATTTTGGGTATTCTCGGCATGGCCTTGCTGGTGATTTTTGAGCCCAGCTTGTGTGTCAAAGGTGTCGACTGGCCCTTTTTAAGGGATTACCAACAGCAGCGGGTATGTACTTTGTTGGATCCAGGGCGAGATCCTTTAGGTAAAGGTTTTCACACCATACAAGGCATGATTGCCATTGGATCTGGCGGTTTTTGGGGCAAAGGCTTTATGCAGGGCACCCAATCCCAACTCGATTTCATACCTGAAAGCACCACCGATTTTGTGTTTGCGGCCTATTCTGAAGAATTTGGTTTGTTGGGCAATATCTTTTTAATCGGCGGCTTTTTGGTGTTGGTTTTTCGGGGCTTGGCGATTGCCCTTGAAGGCCCTACCTTGTTTGCCCGTTTGTTGGCGGGCAGCATCACCCTCATTTTGTTCACCTATGCCTTTGTCAATATGGGCATGGTCAGTGGTTTTTTTCCTGTGGTTGGGGTGCCCTTGCCTTTTGTCAGCTACGGAGGAACGGCCATGGTGACAGTGGGTTTTGGCATTGGTATTTTGCTCTCCATCGCCAAAGCCAAGCAGTTGGTGCAGTCTTAGCCTAGCCTCGACCCGTGGCGCACAGGGTTGTTGACCGACTCCTACAATAGCAACATGATTTCACGCGAACCCACCCTCGAGCGATTGACCATCGCGCAAAACCTGCTCCTGACCCCTTTCGGTTTGGATGAATCCCATCTCACCCAAGCTTTGTCTGCCATCCGAGCCCATCAGGTGGATGACGCGGACTTGTATTTTCAGTACACCCGCTCCGAAGGCTGGAGCTTGGAAGAGGGGATTGTCAAAACGGGTTCGTTCAGCATCGACCAAGGCGTGGGCGTGCGAGCAGTCAGTGGCGAAAAAACCGCTTTCGCCTATTCCGACGATATTTCCATGGCTTCATTGATGGACGCGGCGCACACGGTGCGCAGCATCTCGTCAGCAGGCTTGAACGCGAGCACACACGTGCCTGCCAGAGTCATCGCGCCCAGCCGGTCGCTTTACCACGGGCTTGACCCAATCGGCAGCTTGGACAGCACCGCTAAAGTTCAGCTGCTTGAGCGCTTGGAAAAGCAAGCACGCGCCAAAGACCCTCGAGTGGTGCAAGTCATGGCCGGTTTGGCCAGTGAGTACGACGTGGTCATGGTCGCTCGCGCTGACGGAACGTTGGCCGCAGATGTTCGCCCCTTGGTCCGTTTGTCACTCTCGGTCATCGTCGAGCAAAACGGAAGACGTGAAAGTGGCTCCGCAGGCGGCGGTGGTCGCTTTGGTTTGGCCCATTTTGATGCGGCATGCCTCACTCGTTATGTGGACGAGGCAGTTGGCTCAGCGCTCACCAACCTTGAGGCGCGACCTGCGCCTGCAGGTGAAATGACGGTGGTGCTGGGCTCGGGATGGCCAGGCATTTTGTTGCACGAAGCCATAGGTCATGGGTTGGAGGGCGACTTCAACCGCAAGGGGTCAAGCGCCTTCAGCGGAAAAATTGGCAAGCGTGTCGCCGCCAAAGGCGTCACCGTACTGGACGACGGCACCATTGCTGATCGCCGTGGCTCGCTCAACGTGGACGATGAAGGCCACGCCAGCCAGAAAAATGTGCTGATTGAAGACGGTATTTTGGTCGGCTATATCCAAGACAGCATGAACGCTCGCTTGATGGGTGTGTCACCCACGGGTAACGGTCGACGCGAAAGCTATGCGCACGTTCCCATGCCCCGTATGACCAACACTTATATGTTGGCTGGTGACAAGTACCCCGAAGAAATCGTCGCCAGCATCAAAAAGGGTTTGTACGCCACCAACTTTGGCGGCGGTCAGGTGGACATCACATCGGGCAAGTTTGTGTTCTCGGCCAGTCAGGCGTATTGGGTGGAAAACGGAAAAATCCAGTACCCCGTCAAGGGTGCCACCTTGGTCGGTAACGGCCCTGATGCACTCACCCGTGTCAGCATGATTGGCAACGATATGGCGCTGGACCCAGGTGTGGGCACCTGCGGCAAAGAGGGCCAAAGCGTGCCTGTGGGTGTGGGTCAACCCACCTTGCGCATTGACGGCCTGACGGTGGGCGGCACCGCCTAAATACGGCTCCTACAAACGCTGAAAAAGCCTGTGCTACATTAATGTCCATGGTTTCTTTGCACTTTTACTTTGCTTACCTCTTCTCACGCTTCACCGGCGGTCGAGAGGTTTAAACGCAAACAGCGCACTGAAACCCCGAACCAACCGCCGAAACACCGGCGGTTTTTTTTTGCCTTCTTTTTGCCCCCGATTTGAATCGCTTCCAAGGAGCTTCGATGAAAACCCCCAAGCCTGATGCTTATGCGCCGATCAATGACCAGACCAGCCAAACCGACAATCAACGCATCAAGGACATCACCGTGTTGCCGCCTCCCGAACATTTGATCCGCTTCTTTCCCATTGCCGGCACTGCGGTCGAGAGCTTGATCGCCAAAACCCGCCAGCGCATCCACAAAATCATGGTGGGTAAAGACGACCGTTTGCTGGTGGTGATGGGCCCCTGCTCCATCCACGACCCAGCCGCCGCCTTGGACTATGTACGCCGCTTGAAGGTCGAGCGTGAAAAATACGCCGATACCTTGGAAATTGTGATGCGCGTTTATTTTGAAAAGCCCCGCACCACCGTGGGCTGGAAGGGCTTGATCAACGATCCGTACTTAGACGAGAGCTTTCGCATCGATGAGGGTTTGCGCATTGCGCGCCAGTTGCTGATCGAGATCAACCGCGCCGGTTTGCCTGCGGGTAGCGAGTTTTTGGACGTGATTTCACCCCAGTACATCGGCGACTTGATCAGCTGGGGCGCGATTGGTGCCCGCACCACCGAAAGCCAGGTGCATCGTGAACTGGCTTCTGGTTTGTCCGCGCCGATTGGTTTCAAAAACGGAACCGACGGCAACATCAAAATCGCGACAGACGCCATCCAAGCCGCCGCACGTGGCCACCACTTTTTGTCGGTGCACAAAAACGGCCAAGTGGCGATTGTGCAAACCCAAGGCAACCCCGATTGCCACGTGATTTTGCGCGGCGGCAAAACCCCCAATTACGACGCTGCCAGCGTGGCCGCCGCTTGCAAAGAACTGGAATCTGCCAAATTGCCGGCTAGCCTGATGGTGGACTGCAGCCATGCCAACAGCAGCAAACAGCATGAGCGCCAATTGGTGGTGGCCAAAGACATCGCCGACCAAATGGCCGGTGGCTCACACAGCGTGTTTGGCGTGATGATCGAAAGCCACCTCAAAGCGGGTGCGCAAAAATTCACCCCCGGCAAGGACAAAGTCGAAGACTTGGCCTACGGCCAAAGCATCACCGATGCTTGTTTGGCGTGGGACGATTCCTTGCAAGCCTTGGAGGCGCTGTCTGCAGGTGTGAAGGCGCGGCGTGGCAAAAAATAATCGGTCAAGGATGGCTTCGCTTCGCTCGCCATGACTTTTGAGTCGTCATTGCGAGGCCGTTAGGCCGAAGCAATCTGGTAGTCCACCGAGATTGCTTCGCTTCGCTCGCCATGACGCTATTTCAAGGCTTCCAGCAACTTGCCGTGAACCCCGCCAAAGCCGCCATTGCTCATGCACAGCACATGGTCGCCGGGGCGGGCAGCGGCTTTCACCTGCGCCACCAAGCTGTCGATGTCTGCAGCGATGTGAGCGCGGGCTCCCATGGGGGCCAAGGCCTCTGCGGCATCCCAGTCTAAACCTGCGGTGTGGCAAAACGCCATGTCGGCCTGTTCCAAGCTCCACGGCAGTTGCGACTTCATCGCACCCAGTTTCATGGTGTTGCTGCGCGGCTCGAACACCGCCAAGATGCGGGCCGTGCCGACTTGCCGGCGCAAGCCATCGACCGTGGTGCGAATGGCCGTGGGGTGGTGGGCAAAGTCGTCGTACACCGTGATGGCCTGAGCGCCCGTACCCACGCGGCCGCGCACTTCCATGCGGCGACGCACATTCTCAAACGATGACAAGGCTTGGCAGGCATCAGCCACGGCCACGCCCACGTGATCGGCGGCAATGACCGCGGCCAAGGCGTTCATTTGGTTGTGCACCCCACCCAAACCCCATTGCACCTGACCTTTCACCGCGCCGTGGTGCAAGACCTCAAAGTCTGAAGGCTCGCCGCGCATTTGCCATGCGGCATGCGGTGCGCTGCCAAAACCCGCCACTTCGCTCCAGTGGCCCAGGTCCAGCACCCGCTGCAAACTGTCTTGTTCGGCATTCACCACCAAGCGCCCGCTGGCGGGCACGGTACGCACCAGGTGGTGGAACTGCCGCTCAATCGCGGCCAAGTCAGGAAAGATGTCGGCATGGTCGAACTCGAGGTTGTTGAGCACCGCGGTGCGGGGGCGGTAATGCACAAACTTGCTGCGCTTGTCAAAAAACGCGGTGTCGTATTCGTCGGCTTCGATGACAAACAAGGGGCGGCTTTGGCCCTTGGCCAAAGCCCCCAAGCGGGCGGACACGCCAAAGTTGAGCGGCACGCCGCCGATCAAAAAACCGGGTGTCAGGCCAGCGTGTTCTAAAACCCAGCTCAGCATGGCAGTGGTGGTGGTTTTGCCGTGGGTGCCGGCGATGGCCAGCACATGGCGGCCAAAACCTTGGGCATGCAGCACATGGTCGCTCAGCCACTGCGGGCCGCTGGTGTAGGGCAAACCGGTTTCTAAAATGGCTTCCATCAAGGGGTAGCGCGGTGTGCCCTCGACCAAGCGGGCTCGAGACACCACATTACCCACCACAAACATGTCGGGTTTCAAAGCCATTTGGTCAGAGCTGTAGCCCTCGATCAACTCGATGCCCAAAGCGCGCAGCTGGTCGCTCATGGGGGGGTAGACGCCGCTGTCGCAGCCGGTGACGCGGTGGCCGGCTTCTCGGGCCAGGGCGGCCAAGCCGCCCATGAAGGTGCCGCAGACACCTAATATATGAATATGCATGGCGTTCATTGTAAAAGTCTGTGCGGCACAATGCGCCCACCATGAATTCCATCGAAGCTGAAGAAATTGCTGCTACAGCAGCCCGACTCATCGTAGAGGAGGGTTTGGAATACGGCCCGGCCAAACGTCGCGCTGTGAAAGAGCTTGGCTTGAATTCCCGAGCAGCCTTGCCAAACAACGAGCTCACAGAACAAGCCGTTCGCGAATACATCGCCATTTTTTGTGCAGACACTCAGCCCATGGAGTTGGCTGCTTTGCGTGAACTGGCCTTGAAATGGATGCAGCGCGTACCCGAGTTCCGTCCCCACTTAAGCGGTGCGGTGTGGCGAGGAACCGCTACCCGCTTGTCCGATATCTATATTCAGTTGTTTTGCGACGATGCCAAGTCAGCTGAACTTTTGCTGATTGACAAAGGCGTGCGCTACGAAGTGCATGCGGTGAGCGGCTTTAAAGGCGAAACCGTGGACGCCTTGAGTGTGAGAAGCCGTTGTAACGTTCTTAATGAAGAAATAGGTGTGCATTTCATGGTTTATGACTATGACGACTTGCGTGGCGCTTTGTTGCCAGACACCCATGGCCGTCCTTGGCGGGGGGATACCGAAGCAGTGCGGCGGTTGGTAGACTCTGCGCATGGATGATCCTCTGACTGCTACACCAAGCCGTTCGTCGCGCCGACTGCTTTTGGGTACCGCTGCCATGGCCTTGGTGGCTGGTGCGGCCTTTAATTGGGCCAGACTCAAGCCCAAGGCCTTGCCCCCAGAAGCTGCGCAAGCTTTATGGGCAGCTGAGTTTGACCAACCCAACGGCGAAGTTTTGCGCCTCTCCCAGTTGCAAGGCAAGCCCTTGGTGCTGAATTTTTGGGCCACTTGGTGTACCCCCTGTGTTGAAGAAATGCCTTTATTGGAGGCCTTCTTTCAAGAAAATCAATCTAAAAGCTGGCAAGTTGTGGGATTGGCTATAGATCAACCCAGCGCCGTCAAGCGTTTTTTGAAACAAAATCCCGTAAACTACCCTATCGGATTTGCGGGTTTAGGCGGCACCGAACTCTTAAAATCACTGGGCAACACGGAAGGTGGTTTGCCCTTTACACTGGTTTTAAATGCCCAAGGTGGGGTGATCGTGCAAAAATTAGGAAAACTATCTAGTCAAGAAATGCGCGAATGGGTGTAAATTAAGGCTCCAATCGACTTTGCCGTTATCTTTACAATGGCGCAACTTAAACGCTGTTAACCACAGAAGACTGCAAAATTCATGGACTTAAGAAAACTTAAAACATTAATCGACTTGGTCTCTGACTCCAATGTGTCGGAACTGGAAATCACCGAGGCCGAAGGCAAGGTGCGCATTGTCAAAGGGCCTGTGGGTGCACCCATCATGGCCGCAGCGCCAGCGACTGCACCCCTGTCCGCCGCGCCCTTGGCAGTTTCGCCTGCCCCAACAGCGCCGGCCTCTATGTCCGAAGCCGAGCAAGCTGCTGCTGCCGGTCATGTGGTCAAGTCGCCAATGGTAGGTACTTTTTACGCTTCATCCAGCCCGGAGGCCAAGCCCTTTGTCCAAGTGGGCACTGTGGTCAAAGAGGGTGAAACCATTTGCATCATCGAAGCCATGAAGATTTTGAATGAAATTGAGGCAGACAAAAGCGGCACCATAACCCGCATCTTGGTCGACAACGGTCAAGCCGTGGAATACGGTCAGCCCTTGTTCCACATCGAGTAACGCCAGCGCATGTTTAAAAAAATCTTGATCGCCAACCGCGGCGAAATTGCGCTGCGAATTCAGCGTGCGTGTAAAGAGCTGGGTGTGGAAGCGGTGGTGGTGTACTCCGAAGCTGATCGTGAAGCCAAGTATGTGAAATTGGCCGAAGAGGCGGTGTGCATTGGCCCTGCCTCGTCTACTCTCAGTTACCTGAACATGCCGGCCATCATTTCGGCAGCAGAAGTGACCGACGCGGAGGCCATTCACCCAGGCTATGGCTTTTTAAGTGAGAACGCTGACTTCGCCGAACGGGTTGAAAAAAGTGGCTTTACCTTCATTGGCCCCACGCCTGAGTCCATTCGCATGATGGGTGACAAGGTCTCAGCCAAGCAGGCCATGATCAAGGCGGGTGTGCCTTGTGTGCCAGGCTCTGAAGGCGAGTTGCCCGATGACCCTACCCAAATCCGCAGAATTGCCAAAACCATTGGCTACCCCGTCATCATCAAAGCTGCCGGTGGCGGTGGTGGCCGAGGTATGCGGGTGGTGCACAACGAAGCAGCCCTTATCCATGCGGTGCAAACCACCAAGGCTGAAGCGGGCGCTGCCTTTGGCAACCCTGCTGTGTACATGGAAAAGTTTTTACAGAACCCCAGGCACATTGAAATTCAAATTCTGGCCGATAACTACAAAAACGCCATTTATTTGGGCGAACGTGACTGCTCCATGCAGCGTCGTCACCAAAAAGTCATTGAAGAAGCACCAGCGCCTGGCATTGCCCGCAAATTGATTGAACGTATTGGCGAGCGTTGTGTGGCGGCTTGTAAAAAAATGGGCTACCGTGGCGCTGGAACGTTTGAGTTTTTGTACGAAAACGGCGAGTTTTATTTCATTGAAATGAACACCCGTGTTCAAGTGGAACATCCTGTCACCGAGTTCATCACCGGCATTGACATTGTTAAAACCCAAATCATGACCGCTGCAGGGCAAAAATTGCCCTATACCCAACGCCAAGTGGTGATCAAGGGCCATGCGATGGAGTGTCGTGTCAATGCCGAAGATCCCTTCAAATTCACTCCCTCACCTGGGCGCATCACCATGTGGCACCCGCCTGGTGGGCCAGGTGTCAGGGTCGACTCTCACATTTACACCAATTACTTTGTTCCACCCCATTACGACTCGATGATTGGCAAAATCATTGTTCACGGAGATAACCGCGAACATGCTTTGGCACGCATGCGAACTGCTTTGGGTGAGACGGTGGTGGAAGGCATTCAAACCAATATTGCTTTGCACCGCGAACTCATGATGGACCCAGGCTTTATTGCAGGCGGCACCAATATCCACTATTTGGAAGAGTGGTTGGTCGTGAGAGCGTCTGCAGTTTGATGTTCGAATTGATCCTGCTGTGTGCGCAA
>CAMCWS010000010.1 GCA_945882755.1 Bordetella parapertussis
CGGACTCGGGCAGTTCAGCTTGACGCATCTCGTGCGAATTGAAATCGCAATAAGGGCATTTCTTCAAACACCACGGCAGGTGCACATACACAGACAATGGCGGCAACGAGGGCAGCGACAAGGTGCCTGCCCGCATCAAATGCTGAATATCCAGCTTCATGAAAACCAGCGAGATTGCATCAATGCCAACATGGCTTTGGCCGCTTGGCCTCGGTGGCTGAGGGCATTTTTTTCATCCTCTGGCATTTGGGCAAAAGTTTTGCCCATGGAGGGAATCCACATCACGGGGTCAAAACCAAAACCTTTGTCACCCAAGGGTTCGGTGGTGATTTCCCCCACCGCACGGCCTGTGGCAATCAAGGGTTCTGGGTCTTGGGCACTGCGTACCGCCACCAAGGTGCTGACCAAGGCCGCGCGACGTTGTGTCACGCCCACCATTTGTTCTAGCAAAGCCTTGCGGTTGTTGTCGTCGCTTTTGGGGTAGCCAAACTGGGTGCAATAGAAAGCTGTTTGCACTCCGGGCAAACCACCAAAAGCATCCACACACAAACCTGCATCGTCTGCAATAGCGGGCAAACCGCTGTGCAAACTCGCATGACGCGCCTTGGCCAAGGCGTTTTCAACGAAGGTGTGAAAAGGTTCTTCAGCCTCTGGAATGTTTAAGCTGGATTGGGCTACCAGCTTGACACCCAAGGGCGCAAACAGGGCTTGAAGCTCGACTAACTTGCCCGCATTGTTCGACGCCAAAACCAAGGTAGGGGTTGCCACACTCATTCGCTCAAGGCCTTATGTTGCAAGCTGATCAATTCACGAATGCCCTTGTCCGCCAAAGACAGCAAGCTGTCCATTTCAACGCGGGTAAATGCAACGCCTTCCGCTGTACCCTGCACTTCGACAAACCCGCCGTCACTGGTCATGACCACATTCATATCGGTGTCGCACACAGAGTCTTCGGTGTATTCCAAGTCCAGTAAAGCTTGACCATGCAGCAGTCCCACAGAAATGGCCGCAACATGGTGCGTGATGGGCGAAGCAGTGATCAAGCCCTTGGCAATCAAACCATTAACCGCGTCTTGTGCCGCCACAAAAGCACCCGTGATGGCTGCAGTGCGGGTGCCGCCATCGGCTTGCAAGACATCGCAGTCAAGCTGAATCGTGCGCTCTCCAAGCTTCTTCAAGTCGAATACCGCTCGCATAGAACGACCAATCAAGCGCTGAATCTCTTGGGTGCGACCACTTTGCTTGCCCTTGGCGGCCTCACGGTCGCTGCGGGTATGGGTAGCGCGGGGCAACATGCCGTACTCAGCAGTCACCCAGCCTTCGCCGCTGCCACGTTTATGTGGCGGTACTTTTTCTTCAACGGAAGCGGTGCACAACACTTGGGTATTGCCAAAGGAAATCAGTACCGATCCCTCAGCATGCATGGTGTAGTTGCGGGTTATGCGTACGGGGCGCAATGCATCGTTGGCGCGTTGAAGTCGAGAGGAAATGGTGCTCATAGCGGCGAAAGAATCCTTGTGTTTGGTTGGTCGCTATTGTCCTTCAAGCCAGCCTGGCAAGGCAGAGATAATGACCCTTTAACGAAAAGCCACCTATGTCCTTACAAAGTATGACCGGTTATGCCAGTGCCCAGATCACACTGGTAGCAGAGGGTTCCTCTGAAGGTGCGCGTTTGGGCTTGGAAATTCGCAGCGTCAATAGCCGTTTCTTGGATGTGAGCTTTCGCCTGCCCGATGAACTGAGACAGCATGAACCGGCCTTACGTGAGCTGATAGGGCAACACATCAAGCGTGGCAAAGTTGAACTTCGTGCTTATTTAGAAGCCGCCCATAACAGCACCATTGCCATGCCGGACAAAGCTTTGCTGCAAAAACTCATGGAGATTCAACAACTGGTGCGAGGCACCATGCACGATGCGGCATTGCTGTCTGTTGCAGAGGTTATTCGCCTAAGCCATGGCCCCATGACACCCAACCAAGATTGGTCAACACAAGTCACGGCATTGGGCCAGCAGGTGCTTAGCCACCTGAGCGAAGCCAGACAACGCGAAGGGCAACGCCTAGCGGCTGATTTGCTGCAAAGAGCCCAACAATTACAGGCTTTGGCAGACCTTGCCCTGCCACTGGTGCCCAAAACCGTTGAAACCCAGCGACTGCGCTTCTTAGAGCGCTGGCGTGAAGCCATGGCCTTGGTTGATGCACAGGCGTTGCCCGACACCATCCATGAACGCGCCTTGGCAGAAGCCGCCAGCTTTGCGGTTCGCGCAGATGTGGCAGAAGAAGTCACCCGTTTGAAAACCCATTTGGATGAAATTGCCCGTCTGCTGCAGCAGGCTTCGCACAAGGAAGGTGTAGGCAAGCGTTTGGATTTTCTGATCCAAGAATTGCACCGTGAAGCCAATACACTGGGCTCCAAGGCCAGCGCCATTGAGATGACGCGCATCTCTTTGGATATGAAAGTGCTGATTGAGCAAATGCGCGAACAAGTTCAGAACATCGAATGATGTTCTCAATGGTTTTTTGCTGTAGCTTTACATCCTTGTAAAGTTATATAGATCAACAACTTACGATACATCTGCATTTGACTTTGTCCGACTCAATCCGGTAGTATTTGTGTAGCTGCAAGCGTAGCTTTGTAGCCAGAGCAGTCCTCCTACAGGGGGATTTTTTCCTAGCTACACACAGGATTGAGATGGGAAAACTATCTGACGTTCAACTGAAAGCCTGGGTGCGTGACGGCACACGAATTGCAGGTAAAAGCGATGGTGACGGGCTGACGTTCACCCTGTCAGCGCAAGGCACCGCCACATGGACATTGCGCTACAGAATCGCAGGGCGCGCTCGGGAACTGACACTTGGGAGATACCCCGATCTGTCGCTGGGCGAGGCCAGAAAACTCGCAGCAGCAAAGCGCGTCGAAGTTCAGCAGGTTATTGACGTTGCCGCCATCAAGCAGCAGAAAAAGGCAGAAGCCAAACAGGCCGCAAATGTCGAGCAACTAGCGAACCTTTGGCTAGACAACACCGTGCGCAGGCGGCATCAGTACCCGGAAGTCACTGAGCGCGTGTTCAAGCGTGACATCCTGCCAGCACTTGGCAAATCCAACACCAAGAGCGTGACGACACCGGAAATCACACGACTACTAGCAAAGATCAACGCTAGCGGGCGTCCATCCATCGCCAACGACGCACTGAGACACATGAAGGCCATGTTTGCGTATGGCGAGGCATTGGGTATGGTGGACCGAAACCCGGCTGAACGGATAAAGCTCGAACATGCGGGCGGGCAAGAAAAATCTCGAACGCGGGCGCTCAGCACAGCCGAAATTGCCAAGCTGCTCAAGGCCATGCGCGAGGCAGGTACCCAGTTTGGACGGGACAACGAACTGGCAGTAAAGCTTTTGCTGGCGCTGGCCTGTCGCAAGATGGAACTGTTCGCAGCCAAGTGGGAGGAATTTGATTTATCAAACAATTTGTGGCGCATCCCTGCCACCCGTATCAAAACCAGAGAGTCTCGGGAACTGGCACTGGCACCAGCGGTGATTGAGTGGCTTCAAGAGCTCAAGATCAGAGCCTGCGGCAGCGACTATGTTTTTCCAGCACGGAGGGAAAGCAAGCGAAAGCGGTTTCCTCACGTGTCACCTGACACCACCTGGCGCGCTCTGCACGATTTAAATCACGGGCTCGAAGCGTTCACAGTGCATGATCTACGGCGGACGTCACGCAGCCTAATGGCTGACATTGGTGTGCACTTCGATGTAGCCGAGAAAATCTTGGGCCACAAGCTCCCAGGCGTTGCACATGTCTATGACCGTGGCGGCTCCTTGGAGCAGCAGCGCACAGCATTAGAAAAAGTAGCGGGTGCACTGGTACGTCTAGAAAGTAGCAAGCAAGAATCAAAGATCATCCAAATTTCAGACATGCGGAGGCAGTCGTGAGCGCGTCAGGTTATCAACAACTGCCGAGGTATTTAGTCCAGTTTTCCATACTTACAAGAGGAATGGCCTGTTCGGATGATGTGGCAGCCATACTGACGGCGATTGAAAAGGCCGTCAGCGCCCCAACCCCCCGGACGACCCTGAATAGAGCATTGACACGCTTACATAAACACCGGCCAACAGGCATGCGCCAAATGATCACATGGGTTGTGAGCCCCAAAGTCGTGGCTACGCTTAGGACAAAAGGAGCATGGTGGACTCACCCGCTCTGCGTCGAAGCCTTTGAAAAAATGAGCCAGGGAATGACACCCCACGAAGCACTAGGGATGCACCTACCTGGTAGACGTCCAAACATGGGCTTCTCCACTACCCAAGATGCAGCCCTCTTAGCAAATTTTTTAATTCAAACCGGTGCTCCGCGTGAGAAAGCGATTGAATGCGCACAAGGATTTAGAGAGCAATGCTTGCCTCCGCAGTCCGAAACAATCCCACAATTAAGACCTCTACAAGCAAGGCTCCCCGAGCAGTTTGGCGGTGTGGACTCGTCACTGGTGGCTACCCTGGAAGTCAAATACGGCATAGAAATACAAACGGGGGTTTAGCAGCACGACAGTAGTGCACAGAAGAAAAATACTTAAGCCATCTTTCACCACTAGGAGATGGCATGGCCTCTACCGCTTCACCCACCGAGAGCTTTCTTCGCGAAAAGCAAGTTCGAAAACTAATCCCCGTCGCCCACAGCACCCTATGGGCTTGGGTTCGATCTGGTCGGTTTCCTGCACCGTTAAAGCTGTCTGACCGTATTACCGTATGGCGGGATTCAGACGTGCTTGCCTTCATCAAGCGATACGGAGGCGAAGCATGAGCACCACACCGGATCCCACCCGCGACATCGGTGACTCTTGCTGCTCAAAATGTGGAACGCTGCTTCTGGTCAATGACAGCGCAATCGTTCATACAGACATGCGTGATAACAGCCCGCTCGTCCTGGGCAACTGCTGCGCGGACCTAGTCATTGGCTCACTAATTCAAGACTTCGCCCAAAACATCAGCAGCGAACCTGCTATGGGCTATTGGATCAACCAACGCAATCCCGCTCGAATGAGAAGCATGGCCGACACAGCAAAACAGATAGCGCATGTGTACGAGCTGAATGTTGACTTTGAAGTCACATTTTTCAAAAAGGATTATGAGAAATGAACCAATATGAAGAGCTGATCCGCTATTCGCGCGGTGCCTCCAAGTTCGACAACAAACCCGAACAGCGTACTTGCCAATCGTTTGATGAATTTGAGCAAGCAGTTCTATCTGACAGGGCCCTCTACAAAGGGATGACTTACGTGTGCGCTCCGTTAGCCTCGGGGCCGCATTACCAGGACCCTGAAAGGTTTTCTGGTGATGATCACTGGCGCTTGAAAGACCGCGTACTCGCTCGGTCGTTCATTCCGTTCGATTGCGACTGGTTCGCCTCACCAAAGGACTTTCACTCGCTACTCGAGTACGCTGCCAGGTTCCGAGGGTTTGGGTACACAACGGCAAGTCACAGCGATAACGCACCGCGGGCACGCCTCATTTTTGCAGCATCCCGGCATGTGGGCAGGGATGAATGCATATTGGTCTGTAAAGCCTTGCAATCCCAAATGCTCAACTCATTGGGCCCAGGCAGAATCAAATTTGACGAGTCTGTTTATCGTGGCGAGCAACCCGTGTACACACCTGTTGAGACATCTCTGGTCTATCACTTTGCTGGCAGGACAATTGACGTCGACTCACTGCTTGAAGGGGCACAGTTTGAGTACCCCTCCCAGAAAGCTGCCCCACAAAGACCAAGCCTACTCGATGCACTGCACACCGAAATCGGATTTGTAGCTCCCGACTTTGTTTCTGACGGTGAAGGCCGGGAAAGCACCATACTTCGCTACGCAAGTAGCCTTCGTTCGCAAGGCTTGTCTGAAGATCTAGTCAAACAAATTTGCTTAGATTACAACCAGCTACACGTCATGCCGCCGCTTGACGAGGCTGTGGTCTTGGATCGTGTCAGCCGGTACGCCGAAAAAAATACTGGCCCAAAAAATGCAAACTTGACATGGGAAACACCAATGCAAATCGGCAACGGGTTGCCTGCAGTCCCATCATTTGACACCAGTATCTTGCCAAGTGAATTCCGCGAGTGGATCACCGACATTGCCGAGAGGATGCAATGCCCCATTGAATTTCTGGCAGTGGGCGCTATGGTCGCCGCTGGTGCTGCCTTGGGGAATCGTATTGGCATTCAACCGAAGCAACGCGACACTGGTTGGGTTGAAGTCCCTAATCTTTGGGGTGCCATTGTTGGGCGCCCAGGTGTGATGAAAACACCTGCACTTTCCGAGGTCCTTGGTCCTCTCAAGAAAATAGAAGCAGAACTGCAAGATGCATTCCCTGCGAGCAAGGCACGGTACGAGATCGACCGTCTTGTCTACGAAGCCACTAAGAAACAAATTACTGCGCAGCTTGCCAAGAACGGTGGCTCTTGGACTGGCACATTACCACCCGAGCCCGAACCACCTCAACCTCAACGGGCAATCGTCAGCGACGCCACCTATCAGAAACTTGGGCAAATTTTGAGTGGCAACCCAAACGGAGTGCTTGTATTCCAAGACGAACTGTCAGGGCTACTCAAGAGGCTTGATTCTGATGGCCAAGAGGCGGCACGAGCTTTCTATCTTGAAGCGTGGAATGGCAAGCACAGCTACACGTTCGATCGGATCGAGCGAGGCACACTCAAAATTCCAAGGCTCTGCATCTCAATGCTTGGCGGACTTCAACCGACCAAACTGAATGAATATTTGCGTGGCGCAATCTCGGGTGGAACTGGGGATGATGGACTTGCACAGCGGTTTCAGCTTTTGGTCTACCCAGATATTAAAAGTGACTGGATGCAGGTTGATCGCCCCCCAAACATGACCGCAGCAATGAAGGCAGAGTCCATCTTCACACGACTAGCCAGCATTGATCCGATCGCAATCGGAGCCACCAAACATTACGAAGGCGCGATCCCTGTCCTCAAGTTTGACGAAGAGTCGCAAACCCAATTTAACCAATGGTGGAGTCTTCTCGAAAATGATCTGAGGCGAACAGTGCGACACCCTGCGCTTGAATCTCACCTGAGTAAATATCGGAAGTTAGTTCCAGCCATCGCCCTACTCCACCATCTAATTGAAGGCCAGAACGGAAGCGTCGGAGTTAGGTCATTGAATTGCGCACTGAAATGGCATATTTTTCTTTTTTCGCATGCCGAGCGGTGTTATGCAGGGATTTCGGAAACCAGTCATGCAGGCGCGCGTCTTCTGCTCAATCGCATCAAAAGTTCGGAAGTCCGAGATGGCTTTACGGTACGAGATGTCTACCGTAAAGGGTGGTCTCTCCTTTCAAGCCCAAAGGAAGCGAACGAAGCAACAGAGCAGTTGTGTGATCTAGGCTGGCTGCGCAGCGTCAAGGATGAACGTAAAAGTCTCGAGGAAGGAAAGCCAGCTACCCGGTACTTTGTGCACCCGTCACTCAAGAAAGCTGCGTAATGTCAGTTCTGTCAGTGTGCTTGACCACAGGCTCAAGCCCCAAAACAACACGGTGAGCGCACTGACATTACTGCCATTACATGCAGCCACCACAAATTGCGATGACCATGAGAAACTACATCCAGAACTTACGTAAGGTTTCGGAGCAATGCTTAGCAGAGCCCAAGGTGAATACACGTGTCAGACTTACTGATGTAGAACCACTCGAAGCTCAAATTCATCGCTGGTGGGTCAATCTACCTCCCACAATGCAGCAACGAAAATTTCAGATTTGCGAAATAGCGGCGCAATGCCAAGGTAAATATCGAGATAGGCCCGCTTTACGGCAAGTCGCTTCGGCGCTCCGCTCTATTGGCTGGCACGAGGGTAGAGACTGGAGCAAACACGGGCGCAATGTCAGACTTTGGATCCCGCCTGAACCTTAAAGTAAAAACACTTCGTTGTTAGAAAAGTTTTTCAGCCACTTTACAGGACCCCGACACATGAAAAGTCGGACCAGGCCAAGATTCCTCTGTGATAAATAATTTACCGGTAACCCTGTTTATTACACCCCAATATTTTTGATTATGGGTCACTATCCTCTGGAATTTCATTTCCTCATCTATAGTAAGTTCAGCTTGATAATCACCGGACAAAATCGCCAAATTTTTAATAACGACGTGGGGCGTTGGAGTCGTGGGTAGCACTCTCACCAACACGTTGTCCCATCTCTGTTTTCCACTGAAGCCAAAGCGTGGGAAATATTGACTCTCTACTGATGAGATGTCGACAGAGCACGATAGCGTCACCATATCGGCAAATGATGATGGGGCAGTGAACACTAACGCTATCGGAAGCAACCAAGCTCTTGTAAGTCTCATTGCTGACCTTTTAGAAACTAACCCAAACTAGGATATTCTAGAACGGGTTTTAACGTTCGACCATGAGTGATCCATGGTCAGCGGAAAAAGTCTTGTTGCGAGGAGAAATCCGAGCAATGAGGGAAGTCGCTGGTCTGACACAGCTTGAGCTGTCCACCTCTCTGGGTAAGCCCCAAAGTTACGTGAGCAAGATCGAGTCAGGCGATCGCTCGGTCAGCTTGTTGGAAGTACGTGCGCTTTGTATGGGATGCGGTTTTAGCTTCATTGACTTTGTGCAAGCCCTTGATCGCAAGCTGATCTCGCTGACATCTCGGTGAAACTTTACACGCCGGTAAATTCGACCTTTGATTTGAGCGAGACACCAATCACCCCGGGGGCCTCAACTCCTCGAGCCATGTGCCCCCCCAAAAAAGCCAGCGCGCCTTCAACTATGCGCATACTTGCAGTCACGTAAAATCAATGGAGTGGCACCGGGTCGATGACTACGTCCACAAAATTTTTTGTGTAGCCATTTGCGTAGCCGATGTCTTTTTAAAAACTTCATTTGTTGCATAACCTATTGAAAACAATGGATATTTCTAAAATTCGCAACAAGCAAGTTCAAAACCTTGAATGATGACGATCTACCCAGGAAACCTTTTCGTGGTGGCCGCTCCCAGTGGCGCAGGAAAATCGAGTTTGGTCAAAGCCTTGATGGAGTTAGATGCCGGTGTGCAACCGTCGGTTTCTCACACCACCCGCGCTCCACGTGGCCAAGAGTTTGATGGCCGTGAATACTTCTTCATCGATGACGCTCAATTCGATGCCATGGTGGCTGAAAATGCATTTCTAGAGTGGGCCCATGTCCACGGCAACCGCTACGGCACCAGCAAATCAACCATTGAAGAGCGCATCTCCCAAGGCCTTGACGTTGTTTTGGAAATTGACTTTCAGGGTGCGGTGCAAATCAAACGGCTGTTTGCCAATGCGGTGCTGATATTCATATTGCCGCCCAGTTGGGAAGAATTACGCTCTCGCTTACAGCGTCGTGGTGAAGACAGCGCTGAAGTCATTGAAATTCGCTTGGCCAACGCTGCCACCGAGATGGCTCAGGCCCATGAGTTCGACTTCGTTATAATCAACCAACTTTTTGACAAAGCCTTATTCGATCTTAAAGCTATTGTTCATGCGCAGCGCCTCAAGTACGCGTCGCAACGCAGAATCAGAAGCGATATTTTCCAAGCCTTGAAACTTATCTGATCACCGGAGCACCACCATGGCACGCATCACTGTTGAAGACTGTCTCGAAAAAATCCCCAACCGCTTTCAGTTGGTCTTGGCCGCAACCTACCGCGCTCGCATGCTGGCCCAAGGCCATACGCCCAAAATTGAAAGCAAAAACAAGCCTGGTGTGACCGCCTTGCGAGAAATCGCTGCTGGCAAAATTGGAATTGAAATGCTGAAAAAAGTACCAGGCTGAGCTCCTGAACTTAAGGCCTAGGCCTCAAAACCCCCCAAAGCACTGCCCCTGCAGTGCTTTTTTTTCGCCCCCAAGGCCATCTCGCTGACAAAACGCTACAGTTAAGCCTATGGTTTCCGCTGAAAAAACCCTCACAGCACCAACGCCTGCCAGCAATGCGGCATCGGCTAGCTTTGCCTTACTGGAAGCCAAACTTGAATACCTTGGCTCTGCTGAGAGCATTGAACAAGTCAAGCGTGCTTACCGTTTTGCAGATGAAGCCCATTTAGGCGTTACCCGCCGCAGCGGTGAGCCCTACATTACCCATCCCATTGCTGTGGCCATTCAATGCACAGAATGGAAACTCGATAGCCAGGCGTTGATGGCTGCACTCTTGCATGATGTGATGGAAGACTGTGGCGTCACCAAGATTGACTTGATCGAAAAATTTGGCCCCCATGTGGCTGACTTAGTCGATGGCTTGACCAAGCTAGACAAGCTGAGTTTTGAAACCAAGGAAGAAGGACAGGTCGAATCGTTTCGCAAGATGCTGCTGGCCATGGCTCGCGATGTGCGGGTGATCTTGGTCAAATTGGCGGACCGTACCCACAATATGCGCACCATGGAGGCGATGCCTCGAGCGCGTTGGAAATCCATCAGCAGCGAGACTTTGGAAATTTATGCGCCTATCGCCCACCGTTTGGGTCTGAACCAAACTTACCGCGAGCTGCAAGACTTGGCGTTTCGCTACCTGCGGCCTTGGCGCTACCAAGTGCTTGAAAAAGCCGTCATGAAGGCCCGCAGCAGAAGGCGTGACTTGTTGCAAAAATTGCAGCGCGATGTTGAGGGTGCGTTTAAAAATGCCAAACTCACTATCCATATTTTTGGTCGGGAAAAAACCCTTTACTCCATTTATCAAAAGATGGGGCAAAAGCACTTGAGTTTCGCTCAGGTCACTGATATTTACGGCATGCGTATCTTGGTTCCCAATCTGATCGATTGCTATACCGGCTTAGGGATATTGCACCAACTCTACAAACCCGTGCCAGGTAAATTCAAAGACCATATCGCCATCTCCAAGGTCAATGGCTATCAGTCTTTGCACACTACCTTGGTGGGGCCAGCAGGCATCAACGTCGAGTTTCAATTGCGAACTGACGCCATGCACGTGGTAGCTGAGTCTGGGGTTGCAGCACACTGGATGTACAAGACCAGTGACCCTGTACATGAACGCGCAGAGCGATTGGGCACGCAATGGTTGCAGTCCCTGCTCGACATCCAAGATGAAACCCGCGACGCCGCCGAATTTTGGGACCATGTCAAAGTCGATTTGTTTCCGGATGCGGTTTATGTGTTTACACCGAAAAGCCACATCATGGCTTTGCCGCGTGGGGCAACTGTGGTCGATTTTGCGTATGCAGTGCATACCAATGTTGGCGAACGAACGCTGGGTGCCAATGTGAATGGCCAACCCGTGTCGCTGCGCAGCGAACTCAGCAACGGTGACGTGGTGGAAATCATCACCTCCCCTGAAACCACGCCTAACCCTGCTTGGTTAGGGTTTGTCAAAACAGGGCGTGCCAGATCCAAAATTCGCCATTACCTGAAAACCCGAGCACAATCTGAATCGCAAGACTTAGGTGAAAAACTTTTGACGCAAGCCTTGCGCTCCGAAGGGTTTGCTCAACTACCAGCTTCTGATCCAACACACCGGGGTTTGTGGGACAAACTCTTGCGCTTCACGGGAAGCAAAACCCTCACGGAATTATTGACAGACATTGGTCTGGGTAAGCGCGTTGCCACCATCGTGGCCAAACGCTTGGTCAAATTGCTAGCGGATTTGGGTGAACGCCCCGACCCCTTGTTGTTAAGCCTTGAGCGCTTTACCTCTCACGAAACTTTGTCGCAAGGCAGTGTGGTGGTGGATGGCAGCGAGAACGCTTCTGTGCAATACGCCCAATGCTGCCACCCATTACCGGGCGACGCCATTTTGGGTTACCTGGGCCATGGTGAAGGTTTGGTAGTTCACTTAGACAGCTGCCAAGTCGCGCAGCGCCTGAAAACCAAAGACAGCGAACGTTTCATTGCGGTGGAATGGTCGGATGAACCTGTGCGTAGTTTTGAAGCAAGCATTGTGGTCACCGTTTTAAATGGCAAAGGTGTGCTTGCCAGTGTAGCCTCGTCGATTACTTCGGCTGAAGCTGACATCAAACTGGTCAGCATGGTCGATGAAGTCAGCGGCAAAGAGGCCACCGATTTGCGCTTCCTCATCGCTGTGCAGGATGCGGCGCATCTGCAATCGGTACTGGGCAGTTTGCAGCGACTTCCCTCGGTCAGCAAAGCCAGTCGTGCATTCTCACAACGCGCACAACAGGCTTAAAGCGACAAAGCTGCTAAGGCCTATCCTCTGGTGAGGGATAAGTCACATTGAGAACTTCAATTTCAAGCAACCCTTTGGGTGTTTGCAGTTTCACCACATCACCCACATGTGCTTTTAACAATGCTTGCGCAATGGGTGACACCCAACTGACCTGCCCGTTCAGACTATCCGCCTCATCGATACCCAAAATGGTGATGGTGTTGCTATCGCCATGCTGATCTTCATAGGAAACCGTGGCACCAAAAAAAACTTGATCACCACCCAAATGAACACTTGGATCTGACACTAGCGCTATTTCAAGGCGCTTGGTCAAGAAGCGAATGCGCCTGTCAATTTCTCGTAAACGCTTTTTACCGTAAATATAGTCACCGTTTTCAGAACGGTCACCATTGCTGGCAGCCCAATGCACGATCTCTACGACTTTAGGTCGCTCATCGTCGATGAGTCCAAGCAACTCTTGCCGCATCTGGGCATAGCCTTGCGGCGTGATGTAGTTTTTGCTGCCGTTGGGCAAAGAAGCAGAGCTGTCTTCGTCTTCGTCGTCTTTGTCAGAGTCGCGGGTAAAGGCTTTGCTCATATATATATATAAATGGTGCGGCTGGCAGGATTCGAACCCACGACCCCTTGGTTCGTAGCCAAGTACTCTATCCAACTGAGCTACAGCCGCACTGGGCGCAAATGATAACATGCCCTCCATGGTCATCACACGACGACAAACTTTATTGCTTGCACTGGCCATCAACAGCAGCTTGTTTGCTGTTGTAAGCGCACAAAGTAAAGTTTCAGAATCGCGGTTAAAGCCCTATTTAGGAACCCCCAACTTGGTTGGCCAAGCCAAATTTACCTATTGGGGTATTGATGTCTATCAGGCGAGCTTATGGTCAAGCGAAAGCGGCTTGACCCCAGAGCAATGGGAGACCAAGCCTCTGGCTCTGGACTTACTCTACCTTAGGGACTTTAAGGGCGCAGACATTGCTAAACGCTCTATTGATGAAATTCAAGCTCAAAGCCCCTTGCCAAAAACCAAAGCACAAGCTTGGCTAAAAAGCCTTGAAGTTATTTTCCCGAATGTCAGCAAGGGACAAACACTGACTGGGGTCTATCTGCCCAATGCTGGGATGCAATTTTTGTTTGATGGTACTTACTTGGGGGAAATCAAAGACCCTGAGCTCTCAAAAAGTTTTTTTGATATTTGGCTGTCAAAGCAAACTTCTGCGCCAGAGTTGCGGAAGAAACTGTTCGCAAAAGGCCCCTGATTTTCTAACAGAGGCCTTTACATAAAGCAACTTCGGTTTTTTGGTGGGCCCAGCTGGACTTGAACCAGCGGCCAATCGATTATGAGCAGCTTCAATAAATAAAACCATGAAAAAACCGCCAAAACCCATTTAGACTTTGGCGGTCTTCAATCCGCTAACGCGGATTTTTTACTTCTTGTCTGAAAAATAGCCTGATGTGACCTTCCAGCGGCCATCGGTGATTTGCGACATGCGGGAAGCATTGCTGCCCAGTCGCTTGGTGGGGCTGAACGTCATTTCACCGGTGCCGAAAATATCAGGCGGGATCACCATGGTGTCCATGGCTTTGATCACGCTCTCAGTGCTCAGGTTCGCACCGGACTTGTCCACAGCACGCAAGAAAGTATCGATCGCGTTGTAACCGTACACCGAGAACACGGTCGGGTCTTCGTTGAACTTGGTCTTGTACTTGTTGGCCCAGAAACGGATGGGCTGTGCGGCCTCGTCCAGATAGGGATGCTGGGTCGCCATGGTGGCGTAAAAACCATTCATGGCGGGACCGCCCAATTTGTGGATCAGGTCGGTGTAGGACGCGCTCGAACCCAGGAAAGTGGGGTTGAAGTCCAAGCGGCGTGCGGTGGCAATGCCGCCAATGGTTTCGCGGATGATGGTGCCCATGACCACGAAGTCGCACTTGGACGAGGCCAGTTTTTGCATCTGCGATGCAAAGTCGGTGGCGCCACGCTTGTAGGTGGTGACTTCGGCAAACTGCATGCCCATGGTCTTCAGACCCGCTTCGGCACCCCGGAACACTTCCAGACCGAATTCATCGTCTTGGTGCATGGCGCAGATTTGCTTGGCGTTCTTTTCTTTCACCAAGATCGGCACACCCAAGCGCATCTGGTCATAGTAGGTGGCGGCAAACGAGTACTTGAGTTTGTGGAAGGGCTCATACATTTCACGAGCGGCCGTGACCGGAAAGAAATTGATCACGTTCTTCTGGAACTGCACCGGCATGGCGGCCATGTTCTGGGCTGTACCAATGCTGCCGATCATGGCAAAAATCTTGTCCTGGTTGACCAGCTTTTGCGCGGCCAACACGGCGCGGCGGGGGTCATAGGCAGAATCTTCGACCAGCAGCTTGAACTTGCGGCCATTGATGCCGCCTTGCTCGTTGGCTTCGTCCACACGCAGCATCATGCCCAAGCGCACTTGCTTGCCAAAGCCAGCTAACGGGCCGGACAAGTCCTGGATGGAGCCGAGCGTGAGTTCGGTTTTGGACACGCCTTGCGTCTGGGCCATGGCCGCGCCAGTGGTCATGGCCAGCGCGGCAGCGATCAGACTGAGTTTGAGTTTCATGTTGAAGGTCTCCAGTGGTGTAAAGGGGTGATGAGGAAGGGGAATGGACTCAGCGGTACATCGCCTCGATTTGGGGCGCGTATTTCTTCTCGACCAGTTTGCGCTTGAGCTTCATGGTCGGTGTCAGTTCTTCGTCTTCGGCGCTCAGTTGGGTGTCCAGCAGCCAGAATTTCTTGATCTGCTCGACGCGGGCAAATTTTTTGTTGACCCGGTCCACTTCGGCCTGGATCAGATTTTGCACTTCAGCACTGTGTGTGAGGCTGGCGTAGTTGGAGAACGGTACATCGTTGTCCTGCGCGTATTTCTCCACGTTCTCCTGGTCTATCATGATGATCACCGTCAAATAACGACGCTTGTCGCCAATCACCACCGCATCGGTAACGTAGGGCGAGAATTTCAATTCGTTTTCCAATTCGCTGGGGGTGATGTTTTTGCCACCAGCCGTGATGATGATGTCTTTCATCCGGTCGGTGATGCGGAAAAACCCTTCCTCGTCGACCACGCCCACATCGCCGGTGTGCAGCCAGCCGTCGGCATCGATTGTCTCGGCGGTTTTTTCAGGCAGGTTGAGGTAACCCATGAACACATTAGGGCCGCGCACTAAGATTTCACCGGTCACCGGGTCCAGACGCATCTCGTTGAAGTCGGCCGCCGGGCCAATGGAGCCGGGTTTGATGCGGTCGGCGGGCGCGCCAGTGCCCGCACCACAGGTCTCGGTCATGCCCCAGAGTTCCAGCATGGGCAAGCCAAGTGCCAAATACCAACGCACCAGATCGGGGGAAATGGGGGCTGCACCCGTGACCAGAAAGCGCGCACGGTGGATGCCGATCATTTTGCGTACGTTGTTCAGCGCCAGCAATCGAGCCACATGAAAGCGCAACTTCAAGCTCAGGGGCACCGGCTTTTGCGCCAGCACCAGGTCGACCACTTGGTGGCCCACGCCTATTGCCCAACCATAAACGGCTTGCTGCAGGCCACCGGCTTCCTTGAGCGCGATCATCACGCCCGAGTAAAACTTCTCCCATACACGGGGCACGGCGCCGAACACGGTGGGCGCGATTTCGCGCACGTTCTCGGGCACGGTTTCGGGGTTCTCGACAAAGTTGAGTTTGGCTCCGGTGTACATCGAGAAATATTCGCCACCCATACGCTCGGCAATGTGGCACAGGGGCAGAAAGCACATGCACTCGTCACGCTCGTCTCGGGGGATCAAGGTGTTAAAGCCCCGCACCGTGAAAACCAAACCATGGTGGCTGTGCATGCCACCCTTGGGCTTGCCGGTGGTGCCCGAGGTGTAGACCAAAATGGCCAGCTCTTCGGGCTTGCAGGCAGCGCTGCGCTGCGTGAGCATGTCGGGGTGTTGCTGGGCGTGCTCGCGGCCCAAGGTTTGCAGCTGTTTCAGGCTGATCACCATCGGGTCCTGGAAGTCGCGCAGACCCTCCATATCGAACACCACGATTTTTTGCAGCAAGGGTAAGCTGGCACGCACGGCCAGGGCCTTGTCAAGCTGTTCGTCGTCTTCGACAAACAGCACGCGGGTACCTGAGTCTTCGCACAGGTAATTCACTTGCTCGGGCGCATCGGTAGGGTAGATGCCGTTGGAGATGCCCCCCGCACTCAGCACGGCCAGGTCGCACAGAACCCACTCGATGTTGGTGTTGGCCAGGATGGAAGCGGTGTGGCGCGCCTCAAAGCCCAGCGCCATCAGGCCGTGGCCGATCTCGCGCACGGCTTGGCCGGTCTCGTTCCAGGTCCAGCTGCGCCAGATGCCCAAGTCTTTTTGGCGCATCCAGACATTGGGGCCGCGAGCAGCCACCGCATTCCAGAAAATGGCAGGGATGGTCTCGCCAGCCATGACGACATTTTTTTGCGGCGCAATGCCGGAGGTGTCCCAGAGTTGGCTCATGATTTATCTCCAGGTTTTCTTCTTTTTCCAACGGCGGTCGGCGCGCACGCCCTCTTCCTTGAGCCCTAAGTAGAACTCCTTGATGTCCTCTTTTTCACGCAAGCGGGCGCAGGTGTCTTCCATCACGATGCGGCCGTTTTCCAGCACATAACCGTAGTCCGAGGCATTCAGCGCCATATTGGCGTTTTGCTCGACCAGCAAGATGGTGGTGCCGCGTTCGCGGTTGATGCGCACCACGATTTCGAAGATTTCCTTGGTCAATTTCGGAGAAAGGCCCAAGCTGGGTTCGTCCAGCAAGATCAAGTCGGGGTTGGCCATCAGCGCCCGGCTGATCGCCAGCATTTGCTGTTGTCCGCCGGACAGCAAGCCCGCGTCTTGCGCAGCCCGCTCGCGCAGGATGGGAAAGTAGTTGTACACGGCTTCCATGTCGCGCGCCACGCCATCGCGGTCCTTGCGGGTGTAGGCGCCCATGAGCAGGTTGTCGCGAATCGACAGCAGCGGGAACACCTCACGCCCCTCGGGCACATGCATCAAGCCACGCTGCACGATGATGGCCGGGTCTTGTGCGGTGATGCTTTGGCCCTTGAATTCGATCGAGCCTTTGCGCGGGTCGATGATGCCGCTGATGGTTTTCAAGATGGTGGTCTTGCCTGCGCCATTGGAGCCAAGCACAGTGGCAATCTCGCCTTGGCGCACCTGCAGGCTCACGCCGCGAATCGCCTTGATCGGGCCGTAGGCGCTTTCCACGTTGAGCAGCTTTAGCATCACGTTGTCATCGGCTGCCTCTGCCGACGTGTTCAGGGTTTGGGTGGCTGCGCTCATGCGGCACCTCCGGGCACGTAATTTTCGCGACGCAAAGCAGACACATCGTCCACCGAGCCCAAATAGGCTTCGATGACGCCGGGGTCGCTTTGCACCTGGCTGGGCGTGCCAGTGGCGATTTCTTCGCCCTGGCTCATGGCCAACACGCGGTCCGACACTTTGGAGACCAAACTCATGTCGTGCTCGACCATGAGCACGGTGATGCCCAGCTCGTTTTTGATGTCCGAGATCCAGAACGCCATGTCTTCGGTTTCCTCGACGTTCAGGCCAGACGATGGCTCGTCCAGCAGCAGCAGCTTGGGCTCGGTGCACAGCGCACGGGCCAGCTCGACCACTTTGCGCACGCCATAAGGCAAGCCCGCCACCATCGAATCGCGGTGGTGTTGCAGGTCAAGAAAATCAATGACTTCCTCGACCTTTTCACGCGCTTCAATCTCACCCGCGCGGGTTTTGCGGGTGAAGAACATTTCGCTCCACAACCCCGTCTTGCGGTGGGTGTGGCGGCCGATCAAGAGGTTTTGCAGCACGGTCGCGTGCTCGAACAGCTCGATGTTCTGGAAGGTGCGGGCAATGCCCAGCCCCGCAATTTGGTGCGCTGGCTGATCGGTCAGTCGCAGCGTGCCTTGCGGCCCAGCAAAGTCGATCACGCCTGTGGTCGGGGTGTAGATGCGGCTAATCAGGTTGAACACGGTGGTCTTGCCAGCGCCGTTGGGGCCGATCAGGGTGAAGACCTCGCCGCGCTTGACGTCGAAGCTGACCTTGTTGACGGCCAGCACGCCGCCAAAGCGCACGCTCAGGTCTTGTGCGGATAAAAGGATGTCTGCGTTCATTTCAGGCGGTCCGACTTCTGGAACGATTTTTGGCGCTTGAACAGGCCACGGCGGTAAAACGGGAACAACTGGAACCAGGTCCGCACCTTGAGCCAGCGGCCATACAGGCCCATGGGCTCAAACAGAACAAAGGCAATAAGCACCATGCCGTAGACCGTGCCTTGCAAACCGGCGGCGCCACCAATGGCGGCTGGCAAAAAATCTTTGCCCAAAGAAATCAGCTGAGGCATGACGATCAGAAAAATCGCACCAAGGAAGGCACCATGTATGGAACCCAATCCGCCAATCACCACCATGAGCAACAAGTCGATCGACTGGACGATGCTGAACTGCTCGGGAGAGAGGAACTGGATTTTGTGCGCGTACAAAGCGCCGCCAATGCCCGCCAACGCCGCCGACAAAGCAAAGGACAAGGTCTTGTACCGCGCCAAGTGAATACCCATGCTTTGCGCTGAAATTTCGGAATCGCGGATGGCCACAAAGGCACGCCCGGTGGACGAGCGCAACAAATTGACGATGGCCAGCGTGGCCCCCACGGTGACCAGCAAGCACAGGAAATAAAACGATTCGGTGCTGTCCAGGGTCCAGTTGCCAATGGCGGGGTAACCGACCATCAGGCCCGCGTTGCCCCCCGTCACGCTTTCCCAGCGGGCCATGCCTTCTTCGACGATGAAGCCAAAGGCCAGCGTGGCCATGCCCAGGTAAATGCCTTTGACGCGCAGTGCTGGCAAACCCACGATGATGCCGACGAGGGCCGAGAACAAGCCCGCGCACACCAGCGCCAGCGGAAACGGCACCCCGGCATTGACCATGACGGCCTGGGTGTAAGCCCCCACCCCCAAAAACGCGGCGTGACCCAAAGAGAACAAGCCGGTAAAGCCCGCCAGCAGCATCAGGCCCAAGCCCACCACGGCGTAGATCAGTACAAAGGTAAGTTGCGCCAGCCAGTATTCGGGCACAGTCCAAGGAGCGGCCACCAGGAACAGGCCCAGCAGGCTGTACCAGAACACATGGCCGCCGTGCTTGGCCAGCTTTACGTCCTGGTTGTAATCGGTTTTGAAAATGAAACGCATGCTGGGGCCTCAGACTTTCTTGCGCAGTTGCTCGCCGAACAGGCCATTGGGCTTGAGCACCAGCATGATCAACACGACGATGTAGGGCGCGATGTCCTTGAAGCCTTCGGGCAAGTAAAAGCCCGAAATCGACTCGACGATGCCAATCACCAGGCCGCCCACGATGGCCCCAGGCAAACTGCCAAAGCCACCCACCACCGCTGCGGGAAAGGCCTTCAATCCAATGAAGCCCATGTTGGCGTGCACAAAGGTGATGGGGGCCAACAGCAAGCCCGCCACGGCCGCCACGGCTGCAGCCAGACCCCAAACCAGACCATTGATCTGCTTGACCGGGATGCCCATGTAATAGGCAGCCAGCTGATTTTGCGAGGCCGCCTGCATGGCGATACCCAGCTTGCTGAACTTGAACATGGCAAACAGCCCCACGCACAGAATGCCTGTGGCCCCGATCACCACCATTTGCTCGGCCGCGATCACCAAGGTGCCCAAGCGCAAGACCTCACCCGCATAGGGCACCGGCATGGTGTGGGTGTCGGTGCCCACATCGGGAATCATGTTGATCAAACCGCGCAGCACATAGCCCACGCCAATGGTCAGCATCACGATGGAAAACGCAGGTTGACCCAGGATGGGGCGGATGACCAAACGTTCGAGCAAAACGCCAAAAATGCCCATGGCCACAATGGCAGAGGGGACAGCAATCCAGAATGGGAAACCCAGCATCGTCATGGCGGCCAAGCCCGAAAAGGCCCCCACCATCATCAGGTCGCCCTGGGCAAAGCTCACCGTCTCGGTGGCCTTGTAAATCAGCACGAAACCCAGGGCAATGAGTCCGTAAATACATCCCTGGGCCACACCGCTGATCAGCAGTTGCAGCAATTGCACGCCTGTCTCCTCTTGGTTCTGTCTAGCTGAGTTCGCTGCGCTTGGCGGGGCAGTGCTTCAACACCGCGCAAAACATTTGCGAACGACCGTGCTATTTTGTAATCTTAAATGAGACTTTCTCTAGGGGTTGTCCCCCATTACGGTCCCTACGCAAGGCTTCAATATCGCCCCATGACGCTATCCATTCGCATCGGTTCGGGCATGGGCTTTTATGGTAACAACCTGGCCGAGCTGACACTGGCCATCTTGCAAAAAGAACGGCAGCGTGACCCCTACCTAGGCTATGCGCGCGATGTGTTGCCCATGCTGATGCGCCTGTGGCCCTTGATGCAGCCGCGCGCGGGGTCCGGTTCGTTAGCTACGCGGGCGGGCTCAACCCCATGGAAGTTTTGAACGTTAAAAGCAAAGTTTCATTTGAGAAACTGCTTTTAAATGCGTTTATCTGAAGCTAAAAGATATGAAAAAATCACTAAACGAGTAGCTTTTAAGTGGTGGGCCCACCTGGACTCGAACCAGGGACCAAAGGATTATGAGTCCTCTGCTCTAACCAACTGAGCTATAGGCCCTGCGTTGGATTGTATTCAGTAAATAGCCCACCATTTTTGTTTAACCCAGGGCTTGCAAACAAACTCCATCGTCGGATTATCAGAATTACCTTCTGTCAACTGCAAAGTTGCATCAGAGGGTCGAAAAACAAAATGCATTTGTTCTGTAGGCACTGCAACGCCATTAGACGCATCGCCTATTTTGCGAACAAAGGGAAGAATGTTTAAGGAAGCCTGGTTGACTGCCAAACTGGTTTGTAAATGACCACGGACCTGGGTAGAGGCTTCTTTAACGTCAAACCACTGGGTCATGGTTGGTTGATTGGGTGTTCCGCATTGAGAAGAGTCAACTGGCCAAATCACACAAAACTCTTGCTCGGTCAATCGGATAATTTGTTGCTTATACACATTCGTCATGCTGTCTTGCGCATAACTTTCACAAAAAAATTCTTGCCCCTTTTGGGGGGTACAAGCAGTCACTGAAACCCAAAGAAATACTGCAATGATGCTTCTTGATGTCACAGAATCAAAACCAAGGTTTGGAACATTGGCCAGCAAATACAGCCACCACCCTCATTTGGCCTACCTCACCATCGATAAAACGCATACCTGAAGATTGGCTGAAGACGCGAAGAGCCTGAGTTTGCGCATTGAATTCAAATGCATAAGACATGCTCTCAACTGCATGAGAGGTGTAGCTTCCATGAAAACCGACAGGCGTTTGGGCCGCAAAATGGTTGTCACGGTTAAGTTCTTTGTACAAGGGGAAACGGTGGTTGTCCAAGTACACCTCACCACGGCGAATTTCAAGCTTGTGCATTTCGGTCATTTTGTTTTCTTGCATGACCGATGTTGACCCAGCTTCTCCTGGCGTCGTCCAAAAACGTGACTGTTGAGTTTGACCCTGACAGTTAAGCGAGGGGTAAATCGCACCGTAGCCGTAAACCCCCATGGGCATAGCGATAACAACCGCTGCCGCCATTCCAAAGTACTTCAGTGATCGAACGGGCTTGACAGGTGCGCTGCCTGAAGTTGCCTTGGACCGCTGCACAACTGAATATTCAGTAGAACCATCCAATGATGAAATAGCCTCATCTAGCTGAACAGTTTCATCTGCGGATGCGTTAACACTGACTTCTGTGACTTGGTTGGCGTCGATAGCTACGTTTGCGGCTTGAGAAGCCAAGCCATCTGAAGCTACGGGCTTTCTAGCAGGACGAACAGACGGGGCTAATGCAACTGGCTGGAAATTTAACTCTGGCCAATTGTTTTTCAAGTCGACTTTGTTTTGACGATCGACCTCAGGAACTGGAACATTCAAAGCAGAAGTATCTGGGCTTGACTGAACAGAGGGCGCTCGGTTAAATACAAACTTCTCTCTGGGTTCTGCTGCCAATACAGATCTTCCATTGCTTTTAGGAAAAAATTGGTTTAATTTCTCATGTACTTGCCCGATATTTTTCTGCAAATCATCTATGCGGATTTCAGAAACCAGATTGGGTGACGCCAAATTGAAACCAGAAAAATCCAAGCCCTGAAAGTTGTCAGCATATCCACCCGAGCCTACGCCTTGGTGTTGTTTACGGAAGCCGTTGGCACCAATCTTTTGAACATTGGACAGCAGAGAGGCTTCTTGAACTTTTTGTAAATTGGCATCGCCGCTTAGTTCGCCAATGACAGCTTCCCGAATTTTTTCTGTGGCATTTTGAGATACGCGTTCAACGTCTTTTTCATCTTTAAAAGTGTCGCTGACTTGCTGGATATTTTCTTGCATGGTACGGGTGACCACATCGCTCAAGCGGCCTTGCGACTCCTCACTTTGCCATTCGCCTTGGTTGGCCGCATCATTCACTTCTCTTTTGCCATGCGCTGCATTGCTGTGCTTGTGGCTGAGATTCATTCCAAATGTCGAACCCCTGCCTTTCTTTCGTGTTCTTTTGCGGCTATGTAATGACTTGACTTCTTCATCTGAACCAAAAGGCTTGAAGTTTTTGATCTCTAGGGGCGCGTAGTAGGTACTGAATTGTTTTTCGGAGACATCAAATGCGGCCAATAAAGCAGCAAACACCCGCATTTCGATTTCAGCCACTTGTCCATCCGACATCATGCAATCACACACATTGGTCAATATCAGCAACTTTTGGTCTGCGTTGAGTGCGGAGGATGCTTCGCTACAGAATTGATTCATCTTGACATTGCGAACATACTGCATCGCAAAGGATTGCAAATTTTCAAACTCACCAATCACCACTTGCAACTGACCAATTTCCTCTTGTGCGATATCTCCATCAGCAGACATCATGTAAATTAAAGATACAGCCATCGCCAAATGCGGCGTAATCACTTCCTGGCCCAAAAGCTCCGGATCGTAGGGACCGAGCAAAGATTTTTCGTTCTTTAGTGATATTGCGCTGTAGTAGGTCGTGAATGATTTGGCGCTGTAACCAAATGAAATGCAAATTTTTTGAAACAATTCATCTTCTACTTGCTCACATACACCGTCTGCTAACAAGCAATCGCACAAATTGCACAAAATACAAAGCTTGTCTTCGTTGCTTAGAACGGCAGGAGCATCCTTGAGAAATTGGTCCAAGGATATGGTTTCTACATATTCAAACGCCAACTCAAGTACATCTTGATTGCCACCAATCACGGCTTGTAGTTGACTTGACTCATGGTCATCAATTTCCCCATCAGCCATGAGCATATAAAGCAAGGCCACCGCCAACGATAAAAATGGCGTGAGTTCTATAGGCTCATCAGGCTCAGCTTCCCCCGAGTCGAAAGAATCGACTTGATTGAGGGCATCGTCGGCAGTAGCTAGCGATGACATAGGAGCGTTCATGGGTGCCTAGGATGGAGGATTTCCTAGTTTGCAGCTTAGGTAGAGCTGGCAACACACGGTTTTGCACCACTACACACGAAAACCCATGCAATTAAAGACTGTTCACAAAGTATCTTGTGTATTCAGTGATCAATACACAAACAGTGATTGCTAAAGGGGTTTATGGCTCAAGGCGTTACTTATCAATTTAGAGGTAATGTCCACAATTTGAATCATGCGTTCGTAAGGCATTCGGGTCGGGCCAATGACGCCTAAGGTGCCCACCACTTGACCATCCACTTCGTAATTGGCACTCACCACAGACAGTTCTTCAAAAGGAACAATTTGGCTTTCACCGCCAATGTAAATTCGCACACCTTCGGCTTGAGAAGAAATATCAAGCAAACGCATGAGTTGCGCTTTTTCTTCAAACAACTCGAAAGCACGACGCAGTTGGCCCATGTCGCTAGAAAAATCGGATACCGACAACAAATTGCGCTCGCCGCTGATGACCACCTCGTCTTCTCCTTGCACCAACGCTTCAGAGCTGAAGTTCACAGCCGCTTGCATCAACGCTGCAATCTCGCTTCGCAAGCTATCTACTTCGGCTTGTAAACGCTCACGCACCTGATCGATGGCCATGCCAGCAAAATTGGCATTGAGGTAATTGGAGGCTTCAACCAACTGGCTCTGCGAAAAATCGGTATCTGTGAAGATGACGCGGTTTTGCACATCGCCTTCAGGCGTGACGATGATGACCAAAACGCGTTTGTCGGAAAGCCGTAAAAACTCAATATGGTGAAACACCGAACTGCGCTTGGGCGCCATAACCACACCCACAAAGTTTGATAAGTTAGACAACAACTGTGCCGCACTGGTGATGACTTTTTGCGGCTGCTCGGCGACCAAACTGGGGGCTTGCAACTGCTGGCGATCAAATGTCAACATGGTGTCAACAAACAACCGGTAGCCACGCGCTGTAGGAATGCGCCCGGCCGAGGTGTGGGGACTGACAATCAAGCCCATTTCTTCCAGATCCGCCATGACATTTCGCACGGTGGCAGGAGACAGTTCGATACCGTTGGCTCGGGAGAGGGTACGGGAACCCACAGGCTGGCCGTCAGCGATATAGCGCTCTACCAGGGTCTTGAGCAACAACTTGGCACGATCATCGAGCATGGTCATCCTTTCTAACCATTTTAATGATGTAATTTGGCCTATGAATCCAAAGTTTGGCCAAATCGCTCTTATCGGCAAATCCCACACCTCATCCAGCCATGGTGCTGCTGCGTCATCGGGTCAGCCCGTACTGGCCTCCTTGGTGGCTTTTTTGCTCAGCCAAGGCTGCGACGTGGTGGTGGAAAAAGACACCGCAGCGTATTTGGGTGATCAGGGTTGCCCTGTGATGGATGTTGCAGGCATTGCCAAGCAATGCGACCTTGCCTTGGTGGTCGGAGGCGACGGCACCATGCTGGGTTTTGGCAGGCAACTCGCTCCTCATGGTATTCCGTTGATTGGCATCAACCAAGGCAGGCTTGGCTTTATCACGGATATTTCCTTGGAACACATGGAAACGACTTTGCAACCCATGCTGCAAGGCCATTACGAGGAAGACCAGCGCAGCATGTTGCATGCACAAGTCTGGCGGGGCACAGATTGTGTGTTCGACGCGTTGGCTTTGAACGATGTGGTCATTAACCGCGGTGCTTCCTCTGGCATGGTGGAGTTACGGGTATCAGTCGATGGGCATTTCGTGGCGAACCAACGCGCCGATGGCCTGATTATCTCTACGCCCACAGGTTCCACTGCCTACTCTTTGTCGGCTGGCGGCCCCCTGTTGCAACCCGCTTTGGGTGGTTTGGTGATGGTGCCCATAGCGCCGCACACCTTCTCCAACCGACCCTTGGTATTGGCTGACGATGTAGAAGTCACGATCGAATTGGTGGGCGGACGCGATGCCAGCGCCAATTTCGATATGCAATCCATGGCCTCTATCCTGATTGGGGATAAAGTTTTGGTGCGTAAATCACCACACCATGCGGTATTTCTTCACCCCAAAGGTTGGAATTACTTTGACACACTGCGCCATAAATTGCATTGGAATGAGGGTGGTTCATGAGCTTGCAACGCATCAACCTGCGCGACTTCGTCATCGTGCGTCAACTCGAGTTGGAGTTCGGCGCTGGGTTTACCGTTCTCAGCGGGGAAACGGGGGCTGGTAAATCTATATTGATAGACGCACTTCAATTGGTGCTGGGCGCCCGTGCTGAAGCCAGTGTGGTGCGCGAAGGCGCGGCTCGCAGCGAGTTGTGCGCTGAGTTTTCCACGCCCGCCCACCTGCAACCTTGGCTGCAAGACAACGGCTTTGATGCTGCCGACGATTTATTGCTTAAACGCAGCATCGATGCGCAAGGCAAAAGCCGCGCGTGGATCAATGGCAGCCCAGCCACAGTCTCGCAATTGCGTGAAATCGGCGATCAATTGCTGGATATTCATGGCCAACACGCTTGGCAAAGCCTGACACGCCCCAGCGCCGTGCGTGAATTGCTCGACGCCTTTGCCCAAATTCCCGCACTAGCTTTGCAAAATCTTTGGAACAATTGGCGGCAAAGCCTGCAAACCTTGGAACACGCCCGCTTGGCGCAAGACCAATTGCAGCAAGAACGCGAACGACTGAGTTGGCAAATCAGCGAGGTGGACAAACTCTCACCAGGCGCTGACGAATGGGATGAGTTAAACGCCCAACACACCCGCTTGTCCCACGCACAAACGCTCTTGGACGCAGCGCAAACCGCCCTCTCTCACCTGCAAGAGGAAAACGCCGCGCACAGCCACTTGGCACAAGCGGTCAAGGCATTGCAAGAGCAAGCCAACATTGAAGCAGAGTTCCAACAACTGTCAGACCAACTGGGTTCTGCACTGGCGCAAGCCGAGGATGCTGCGCATAGTCTGCAAGCTTGGTTACGCCGAGCCGACCTTGACCCAGAAGGCCTGGCCGATATTGATGCCCGCATGGGGCTGTGGCTGGCTTTATCGCGCCGCTACAAACGCACACCCCAAGAGTTGCCAGCGCTCTACCTCGGTTGGCAGCAAGAGCTTGTGAAGTTAGACGCTGCGGTCGATTTGGCTGCGCTAGAGGCAGCCGAACAAAAAGCCAAAAATGAGTTCATGGCTGAAGCCCGAAAACGCTCTCAAGCACGCCAAAAAGCTGCCCCCAAGTTAGCCGCCAGCATCACCCAAGCCATGCAAAGCTTGGGCATGCAAGGCGGGCAATTCCAAGTGCAACTGCAAGCCTTGGACGAACCAGCCAGCCATGGCTTGGAAGAGGTGCTGTTCTTGGTGGCAGGACATGCTGGCAGCACGCCCAGACCCGTGGGCAAGGTTGCCTCGGGGGGCGAACTCTCTCGCATCGCCTTGGCCATTGCAGTCACCACCAGCCAGTTGGGTACAGCACAAACACTTATTTTTGATGAAGTGGACGCAGGTGTTGGCGGTGCCGTCGCTGAAACTGTGGGTCGCCTCATGAAGCAACTGGGCAAAGACCGCCAAGTGTTGGCGGTCACACATTTGCCACAAGTGGCAGCTTGCGCTGACCACCATTGGGTGGTCTCCAAACATGCAGACAAAGAAGGTGTGGCAAGTCAGGTAACCCCCGCCACAGGTGAACAAAGGGTGGCCGAAATTGCCCGTATGTTGGGAGGTGAGCGCTTGTCCGACACCACCCATGCGCATGCGCGTGAAATGCTGCAAGCCATGACCAAGGCGGCGCCCAAACCCAAGGCCACCCGCGCATGAGCCGCGAACTGATTTTGATCACTGGCATGTCAGGCTCAGGCAAATCCATTGCCCTGCATGCTTTGGAAGATGCGGGCTATTACTGCATCGATAACCTGCCGCCCGAGTTGCTGCTGTCTTTGGTCCACCTAGAAGACCAAACGCAGCAAGACAAGATGGCCATTGCCATGGATGTGCGCAGCGCCCACGCCTTGCATTTGGTCCCTGCGCAGTTGGCCCAATTGCGTGATGAACAGGTGCATGTCAAACTGCTTTTTCTGGACGCCAACACCGACACACTGGTCCACCGTTTTTCTGAAACCCGGCGTAACCACCCCCTATCACGCGCTGACAAAGGCGCGGCGGTTTCCACCCGAGACTTGATCGCAGCGATTGAACTTGAGCGCAAACTTTTGTCAGATTTGCGCGAAGAGTCTCACATCATCGACACCAGTTTGCTGCGTGCAGGTAAGTTGCAAGACTATGTTCACTCCTTGGTCACGGCGCCCAGCGCTCAGTTAACGCTGATGTTCGAGTCCTTTGCTTTCAAACGCGGCATCCCTGTTCATGCGGACTTTGTGTTTGATGTGCGGATGTTGCCCAACCCACATTACGAAGCTGACTTGAAAGCACTGACAGGGCGAGACGCCGCCGTGGCGCAATGGTTGGCAAGTCAAACCCCTGTACAAACCATGCAGTTGCACATCAGCGATTTTTTAGGGCAATGGTTGCCTTCTCTTAAAAACGACCACCGCAGCTATGTGACAGTCGCCATCGGTTGTACGGGAGGTCAGCACCGTTCGGTGTATTTGGTCGAGGCTTTGCACCAACGTTTTTCCGCTGATTGGGTCAGCCTCAAGCGTCACCGCGAACTCGATACCCTTTAAGCCAATAACAGTTGACGCACGGGCGCTGGCAGCCCTAAGCTTGGCCAGTCTTGGACGCCCCACCACTGCCCAGCATCCCCCAAGCTTTGCTCAGTTGGCAAAGCCAAACGCGCCACATGCAAATGCAAATTCTTGTGGGTCAGCACATGCACAAAGGCGGGTGCAAAGTGCAGCTTGTTTTGCAAAGGCTTTGACAACGAGGCCCGCAATGCCTCTTCGCTGTCAAAAATGGGGAAGGTGAACAAACTCGCCCACACACCCTTAGGCGGACGTTGCTGCAACCACACCGCACCCTTTGCGCTGCGAGCAAACAGCAACCACATCGCCTGAGCGCTGCGTTTGAGCTTGCGCGATTTGACCGGGTAATGGCTGGCTTGGCCTTCATGGTGTGCGACGCACATATTCTGCATGGGACATCGTTCACATGCAGGCTGGCTTCGCGTACACAAAGTCGCACCCAAATCCATCATGCCTTGGGTGTAGGTTGGCATATCACTTTCTTGGCGAGGCAATTCGTCTTGGGCAATTTGCCAAAGCGCTTTTTCATGGGCAGCCACAGACAAATCGTATCCAAAACCATGTAAGCGCGTCAGCACTCGTTTCACATTGCCATCCAATATCGCTTCTCGTTTTCCAAAGCACAAAGAGGCGATGGCCGCCGCGGTAGACGGACCAATGCCAGGCAAGGCTTGCAAGGCATCTTTGGTGTTTGGAAAAATACCGTCATGCTCATTTGCCACCAACTGTGCACAGCGATGCAAGTTTTTGGCGCGGCTGTAATAGCCCAACCCGCTCCACAAGCCCAACACCTCATCCAAGCTGGCACTGGACAAGCCAGATACGGTAGGGAAACGCTTTAAAAACTTGTCGTAATAAGCCTTCACCGTCACCACTTGGGTTTGTTGCAGCATGATCTCGGACAGCCACACGCGGTAAGGATCAGAACTGGATTGCCAAGGCAGGTCATGCCGGCCATGCTGCTTTTGCCAAGCCACTAAACGCTTGGCAAAGCTTGGCGACTTAATCAGGGCTTTTGGCATTGGGGGCAATAAAAGGTGGAGCGCTGACCTTGCACCAAGCGCTTGATGTTTGCGGTGCATTGGCGGCACGGTTCTCCCGCTCGGTCATACACCATGGCTTGCAACTGGAAGTAGCCGTTTTGTCCTTGCGCGTTGGAAAAATCGCGCAGGCTGCTGCCACCTTGGGCAACGGCCGCCATTAGCACTTCGCGAATGGCTGAGTGAAGCTTAAACACCCGAGCTTTGCTGATGCGATGGGCGCGTGTGGTGGGTCGAATACCCGCCATGAAAAGCGCTTCACTGGCGTAAATATTGCCAACACCCACCACCACATCGCCCGCGAGCAATAGCTGCTTGATGACGGTTTGGCGTGTTTTCAGTGCCTTGGCAAACAACTCTGGGTCGAAACTGTCTTCCAAAGGCTCCACGCCCAAGGTTCCCAGCAATTTTTGGGCAACAGGGCTGTCTTGGCTGGGGGCATAAACCACTGCGCCAAAACGGCGCGGGTCATGCAGGCGCAACAAGCCTTGGTCAGTCAAGCAATTGAAATGGTCGTGTGGACCGGGAGGGCTCAAAGCCTCGCCAAACGACAAAGACCCAGACATCCCAAGGTGAATCAATAGCAAACCTTCGCTTAAATCCAGCAAAAGGTATTTGCCTCTCCTACGCACACCAAGTACAGCCAGTCCTTGCAAACTGTCAGGGGAGCAACCCAAAGGCCAGCGCAGAGCTTTGCCCATGGCCACATTCGCGATCTTTGCACCGGCGATGCGCGAGGCGAAACTCAGGCGGGTCACTTCAACTTCGGGTAATTCAGGCATGGCGAGCAGACTAGGGAATGCTGCGATTATCATTCCGCGATGAACACATATCCACGTACATCCGCACTGCGCAGTGCTTGGCTTGCTGGCGCAACCAGTTTGGCCCTGTTTAGCGGCACCTTCAACTCCGCTTGGGCACAGCAATCAGCTGCCCCCAAAGAGACTGAAACCGTCGTCATTGAAAACTCCAAACTCAATGCGGAATGGATGTTGCTGATTCTGCTGGGTGAAATGCAGGTCACACAAGGCAATCCAGGTGCGGGCTACTCCATGATTTTTGAAGCTGCTCGTAAAAGCGGCGATGAAACGGTTTACAAACGCTCGGTGGAAGTGGCCTTGGCAGCCCGCTCTGGTCCTTCGGCGCTAGAGAGCGCCAAAGCTTGGAAAAAAGCCCACCCCAAATCGCATGAAGCCAACGGCTATGTGCTGCAAATCCAAATTGCCTTGAACCAGCTGGCAGAAAGCGTCACCACTCTGCGCTCAAGCATCAGCCTGTTGCCGCCCGAGCAACAGGCGGAAGGTATCACCGGCATCCCGCAAATCTATTCACAAGTGCAAGACAAAGAATTGGCCAATGCCGTGGTCGAGCAAGCCTTGACGCCCTATACCAACCAGGCCAGCACAGCCGCGGTGAGTTGGGCAACCATTGGGCGTATGCGAATCTGGGCGAAAAAACTCCCACAAGCAGTGGAAGCGGCCAAATTGGCGCTGGCCAAATCGCCCGATTCCCCAGAACCTGCCATGTTGGCCTTGGAGTTGTTGTCGCTGGGTGAATCGCAAGCGGAAGAACTGGTTTTGCAAGCGCTGAAAAAGAATGGTCAACCTAATCTACAACTCAGCTACGCCCGAGTTTTGATTGACGCGCAGCGTTTGAACGATGCCTTGGTGCAACTGCAAAAGCTTTCGCAAGACATGCCCAATTTCTCTGATGTGTGGTTGCTCTTGGGCGCTGTGCAGGTTGAGCAATCACAAGACGAGCAGGCCAAAGCTTCGCTGCTGCGTTTCTTGGAACTGGAAAAAGACAAACAAGAAGTGCGAGGCCTGTCGCAGGCCTACCTGATGCTTTCCCAACTCGCCATCAAAGCCAAGAACAACCAAGAAGCCGAGTCTTGGCTGAACAAAATTGAAGACCCCGAGCAACTCACCCAAGTGCAGGTACAACGAGCCAACCTGATCGCCAGCAAAGGTGACCTCACCAAAGCCCGCGCCTTGATCGCACAACTTCCCAGCAATACGCCTCAAGCCAAGCGAGCCAAGTTGCAAGCTGAGGTCAAACTGCTGCGCGACTACAAAAAATACGACGATGCCTACCAAGTATTGACCAAGGCCAGCAAAGACGAACCCGACGACCTCGACCTGCGCTATGAGGTCGCGATGATGTCCGAGAAGCTGGGCCGCTTAGATGAAATGGAAAAGCTTTTGCGCAGCATCATCGCTGCCAAACCGGACTTCCAACACGCCTACAACGCTTTGGGGTTCTCCTTGGCGGATCGCAATATACGCCTGCCTGAGGCGCGTGAACTGATTGTCAAAGCCTTGGAATTTGCGCCTGAAGACCCCTACATCGTCGACAGCTTGGGTTGGGTGGAGTTTCGCCTGGGCAACAAGCTTTCCGCTTTGGCCATCTTGGAACGCGCCTATGCCAATCGGCCTGACGTAGAAATTGCGGCACATTTAGGCGAAGTGCATTGGAGCTTGGGTCAGCAAGACAAGGCTAAAAAAATCTGGCGTGAGGCCATGCGAATTGACCAATCCAATGAACTGCTGCAACAAACCTTGAAGCGTTTGAAAGTCAAGCTCTGATGCTTTGCATCAAACAATGCTGGCTTGCTTTTGGCTGCGCCCTGCTTGTTTTGCTAACCTCTTGCAGTACTGCACCGCGCCATGTGGCGGTGGACCCCACGAATCCCGAGGCGATAGGCCACTGGGAGGGCCGCTTAAACCTGCGGATAGCGAACAACCCGCCCGAGCAATTCAGCACAGCCTTCGAAATGACGGGCCGTCCTGAAAAAGGTCAACTCAGCCTGTTGTCCCCCTTGGGCACCACCTTGGCGATGGTGCGCTGGAACCCGCAAGGCGCGAGCTTGCAGCAAGGCTCAGACGTGCAAAATTTCGTCTCTATGGACGAGTTGACGCTGCGACTCACAGGCGCGGCCTTGCCATTGCCGCAGTTGATGGCTTGGCTCGACCGGACCGGTCCGCCTGTCAATGGCTGGCAAATCAATGCCCAAGCTTTGCCGTCTGGGCGTCGCGTCATGGCTGATCGGCAACAACCACTGCCCGCTTTACAGCTAACGGTGCTGCTCGACCCCAACCCCTGAAGTCCGTTTGACGCCATGAAGTCCTTGCACCATGTCCCCGCGCCTGGCAAATTGAATTTGTTTTTGCACATCACTGGCCGTCGCACCGATGGCTATCACTTGCTGCAATCTTCTTTCATGCTGATCGACTGGTGGGATGTGCTGCACTTTGACCTGCGAGAAGATGGTCAACTATTACGTCAAGACCTTGGCAAGCCCTTGCCTGCCCTTGACCTGTGCTTGAAGGCTGCCCAAGCTTTGCAAAAATCCAGTGGCACATCCCAAGGCGCCTTGATTCGGGTGCAAAAAAACCTGCCCTCCGAAGCTGGCTTGGGTGGTGGCTCGTCAGACGCTGCCACCACTTTGCTGGCATTGAACCGACTTTGGGGGCTGAACTGGCCACTGTCGCGCCTGCTTCCTTTGGGCGCATCCTTGGGTGCAGATGTGCCGTTTTTTTTAGGTGGTCGCAACGCTTGGGTTCAAGGCATTGGCGAACAACTGCAGGCAATGGCCTTGCCGCCTGCACGTTTTGTGGTGCTTAAACCCCACCAAGGCCTGTCGACCGCAACGATTTTTCAAGACCCTGCGCTGGCTCGAGATTCTCAGCCTGCTACAATACTGGACTTTGTTGCACAGCCTTACGCCTTCGGGCGCAATGACTTGCAAGCTGTCGCCCAAAGGCTGTGTCCCGAGGTATCCCAAGCCCTAAGCTGGCTGGAAAACCAAAGTTTGCAGCCAAGGATGACAGGTTCAGGTAGCGCGGTGTTTGCCAAGATCGAGCCTTCGACGGTGTTACCCCACCCCCCCGAAGGATGGACTTGGCGGATTTGCAGCAATTTGGAGGTTCATCCTTTGCACCGATGGGTCTCCTGCGACGATTAGCTGGAAGCGTGTTGAAAGACAGGTTTCCCGTGTAGGGGAGTCGCCAAGTTGGTTAAGGCACTGGATTTTGATTCCAGCATGCGAAGGTTCGAATCCTTCTTCCCCTGCCACTCTTTTTTGCACTTCGCCGGAAGTGATGTTCAACGGCATTTCTGCAGATTTGCTGCTTGCTTGTCCTTCTTCTTTGTCCACCACTCAAGCCAGCCATGTCAAACGCCCCCTCCGATTTCATGGTCTTCACCGGCAATGCCAACCCAGTTTTGGCCGCCGAAATCGCAGAGCACCTGGGCATCAAACTGGGAGCGGCTGAGGTTGGTCGTTTTTCGGACGGCGAAGTCACTGTAGAAATCAACCAAAACGTCCGTGCCCGCGACGTATTTGTGGTGCAGTCAACCTGCTACCCCACCAATGAAAACCTGATGGAATTGATGATCATGGTCGACGCTTTAAAACGCGCATCGGCCGAACGCATCAGCGCCGTCATCCCTTATTTCGGCTATGCCCGCCAAGACCGCCGACCGCGCTCTTCACGGGTACCCATCTCAGCCAAGGTTGTTGCCGATTTACTGCAAACCGTGGGTGTGGCGCGGGTGCTGACCATGGACTTGCATGCCGATCAAATCCAAGGCTTTTTCGATATCCCCGTGGACAATATTTACGCCTCGCCGGTTTTGTTGGGCGATTTGCGTTTGCAAAATTACGATGACCTGATCGTGGTCTCCCCTGATGTGGGCGGCGTGGTGAGGGCACGCGCTTTGGCCAAGCAACTGGATTGCGACTTGGCCATCATTGACAAACGCCGACCCAGAGCCAATGTATCCGAGGTGATGCACGTCATTGGCGACATTGAAGGCCGCAACTGCGTGGTCATGGACGACATGATTGATACCGCAGGCACCTTGGTCAAAGCGGCAGAAATATTGAAGAAACGGGGTGCAAAAAAGGTCTATGCCTATTGCACCCACCCGATTTTTTCAGGCCCTGCCATTGACCGCATCACCGATGGTGCAGCGCTTGATGAAGTCGTCGTCACCAACACCATTCCGCTCAACGCGCAAGCGTTGGCATGTTCCAAGATTCGCCAACTCTCGGTGGCGCCACTGATCGCAGAGACGATTCAGCGCATCGCCAAAGGAGAGTCGGTCATGAGTTTGTTCTCTGATCAGGATCAGCTTTTTTAGCTCGAACTGAATCAGACAACAACGCAGCGGGGCTGTTCGCAGCCCTTTATTGAAACCGAAGTCACATTGGTCGCGGTGGACTTCATCAGGAGAAGAAAATGAAATTTGTCGCTTTTGAGCGCTCTAAGCAGGGTACGGGTGCGAGCCGCCGTCTGCGCATCACCGGTCGCACGCCCGGTATCGTCTATGGTGGCAAGGCGCATCAGCCCCAGTCCATCGAACTTGACCACAACGCACTGTGGCACGCACTGAAAAAAGAGGCTTTCCATGCCACCATCCTCGAGATGGAATTGGCCGGTCAAACTTCCAAAGTCTTGCTGCGCGACGTTCAGTACCATCCCTTCAAACAACTTGTGCTGCACATCGACTTCCAACGGGTCGAAGCTGATACCGTGTTGCACATGAAAGTACCTTTGCACTTCAGTGGCCAAGAAAACTCACCCGCTGTCAAAGTGGATGCCTGTTTGGTCAACCCTGTCATGAACGAGTTGGAAATCACCTGTTTGCCAGCAGATTTGCCCGAGTTCATCGCTGTTGATTTGAGCGACTTGAAAAAAGGTCATTCTCTGCACGTCACCGACATCAGCTTGCCCAAAGGCGTCAAAGCGGTGGTTCACGGCAAAAACAACCCTGTGTTGGTCAGTGTTGTGACCGTTGCTGAAGAAGTTGCCCCTGAAGCGGCTGCACCTGCAGCGGCTCCTGCCAAAGGCAAGGGCAAGAAGTAATTCTTTGCGCCTGCCATTC
>CAMCWS010000011.1 GCA_945882755.1 Bordetella parapertussis
AAAATGTGGTGGTTTGCATATTAATGACTGACTGGTTAGTAATGTAACCGACCCAGCCATTCATGTAAAACCCTGTTGCTCGCTCTGAGGCCATTCGCTGAGGGTAGGTAATCGGTGTCCCAGCGCATGGGCGGTTGGGTATAGCCCATGGGGGCAGGTATGACCTCGAAGCCTGCCGCTTCAAACTGCTCTAAGCTGCGCTGCATATGCCAGTCATGGGTGACCAATGCAATGCGCTGAATGTTTTTGGCGGACAGAATGGCATAAGACCGCAATGCGTTTTCGCGGGTGTCCCGTGACGCTTCGTCGGCCAAAAAGAACCTCAAACCAAAATCTCGCTGCAGTACATTGGCTGCCACTTGCGCCTCGGACTGGACTTGTCCTGAGGGCGCAGCCCACCCCTTGCCACCGCTGTACACCAGTGGCAAGTCATGAAGGGTTTTCAAATACCGGCCATAAACCAAGCGTTGGTAAGCAGCAGCGCTGAGCGTGGCTTGGCCGTACTCAGGTGCATACAGCTCCACGCCGCCACCCAGCACCACGATCGCTTGGGCTTGTTTCAAGGCTGGGATTGAAAGCGGGGGGTAACTGCGTAGCAAAAGTTGATTCAACGCGTAGGCAGTGGCGTTGCAACTCAGCACCCACAACAGCACAGCGCCCATCGCACACAAGGCTTTACCCCAGCGCCTAGAGAACCGCATCAACACCACCCCCGTCAATACCAGCAGCAAAAGGCTGGCTGGTGGCAAAAGCAGGGTGGAGATCAAGGGTTTGAAAGGGCCAATCCAGGTCAGCATAGGCAATAAGCAAGGCCAAAGCCCTGAGTTTCCCATAGGTATCAGGAGTGGCTAAGATGCCCTGCATGGCAAATGCAAGCATCACTTTGGGCGGCGGCTGTTTCTGGTGCACAGAGGCGGTGTTTGTGCGAGTACGTGGGGTATTGGATGTGGAGTCGGGCTACAGCAATGGCCTGACACCTGCGCGGCCCTCCTATGAACAAGTCTGTACAGGGCGCACCGGTTTCAATGAAGTGGTGCGTTTGCAGTACGACAACAGCGTCATCACTTTGCGCGACATCTTGGACATTTTTTTCGAAATCCACGATCCAACCAGCTTGAACCGCCAAGGCAACGATGTGGGTACCCAGTACCGCAGCGGCATTTATGTCACCCATGATGCAGACCACATGGCGGCTTTGCAGTTCATCTCTGAGGTAACCAGCTTGGGTGAGTTTGACAGCCCCATCGTCACCGAGGTCTTGCCCTTACTGCATTACTGGCCCGCCGAGGACTACCACCAAGACTATTTCCAGCACAACCCCCACCAAGGCTATTGCACCTTTGTGGTCGCACCCAAGGTGAAAAAACTGCAGCAGCACTTTGTGCAGTGGCTTAAACCTTAAATGAAGACCCAGACTTAATTAAGCCCCAGACTTAAGGCGCCAAACGCTCTTTGGCCCAGGTGCCGTCCTGCAGGCGGTAGCTCAGGCGGTCGTGCAATCGGGCCACACCGCCTTGCCAAAACTCCCAACGATCTGGCGTGAGCCTGTAGCCTCCCCAGTGCGGGGGACGTGGCGGTTTCATGCCAAATTTCGCCATATAGCTGGCGGCTTGGGTGACCAACTGGGTGCGTGAGGTAATCACTTGGCTTTGCGGACTCGCCCACGCACCAATGCGTGAATCCAAAGGACGGCTGTGAAAGTAGGCATCGCTTTCTTCGCTGCTGACTTTGCTCACACGCCCCTCGATGCGCACCACCCGCTCCAACTCTACCCAGTGAAATTGCAGGGATGCAAAAGGGTTGCCTGCCAGCTCTTGGCCTTTGCGGCTGTCGTAATTGGTGTACCAAACCAGCCCGTGGTCGTCATAGCCTTTGATCAGCACCACGCGGGTGCTGGGGCGCATATCGCTTCCCACGGTGGCCAAAGTCATGGCGTTGGGTTCAGGCACCTCGGCTTGCAAAGCTTCATGCAACCATTGCTCGAACTGGCGCATGGGGTGGTTTTGTGCGTTTTCTTCCAACAGCTCGGCGCTTTGGTAGCTCTTGCGCATATCGGCCAGCGAAATTTTGGTCATCAACAACACCCCTAAGAAAGAGGTGTCTATCTTATTCCTTGACCGCGCCGGTCATGCCCGATACGTAGTGATCGACAAAGAAAGAGTACAGCACCGCAACCGGGATCGAGCCCAGCAAGGCACCCGCCATGAGTGAGCCCCAGTGGTAAACGTCACCTTCAACCAGCTCGGTGATGACACCCACCGGCACGGTTTTCACCTCGGAAGACGAGATGAAGGTAAGGGCGTAAATGAACTCGTTCCACGACAAGGTGAAGGCAAAAATACCGGCGGAGATGAGCCCAGGCACAGACAGGGGAAGAATGATCTTCCACAAAATTTCAAAGCGGGTGGCCCCGTCAATCAAGGCGCATTCTTCCAACTCGAAGGGAATAGAGCGGAAGTAGCCCATCAACAACCACGTGCAAAACGGAATCAGAAACGTGGGGTAGGTGAGGATCAGTGCCCAGCGGGTGTCAAACAAGCCCAGCTTGAACACAATGGTGGCCAAGGGGATGAACAAAATAGACGGCGGCACCAGATAGGCCAGAAAAATACCCAAACCCACTTGCCTTGACCCTTTGAAGCGCAAGCGCTCAATGGCGTAAGCCGCCAGCACCGCACAAGCCAGTGACACCACGGTGGAGATAACCGAGATAAATACCGTGTTCCACAGCCATTCGGGGTAGGCGGTTTTAAACACCAGTTTGTGGAAATGCTCCAAAGTGGGCTTGATCACCCAAAAAGGGTTGCCGTCACGCGACAACAACTCGTTGTTGGGTTTCACTGAGGTGATGACCATCCAGTAAAAAGGAAACAACAACACGAACACAAAAATACCCAGAGGCGCATAGACCGTCACCCAGCGCGACCGCGCCGTGTCCAAATAAGCCATGCCTTGGCTGTCGTCGTCTTTAGCGTCGCTCATTTGTCGCTGCCTCCTTGTTGCCAGGCGCGTCGCTGCAACCCGAAGTAACTGAACAAAATGGCGGCCAATAAAAAAGGCACCATGGAGATGGCAATCGCGGCACCTTCGCCCAAAGCACCGCCAGAGATGGCGCGTTGGAAGGACAGGGTTGCCATCAAGTGGGTGGCGTTGAGCGGCCCACCGCGTGTGAGGACATAAATCAGCTGAAAGTCGGTGAAAGTGAAGAGCACCGAAAACGTCATCACCACCGCAATCATGGGAGTGAGCAAGGGCATGGTGATGTGGCGAAAGCGCTGCCAAGCGGTGGCGCCGTCAATGGCGGCGGCTTCGTAAAGCGAGGGGGAAATGGTTTGCAAGCCAGCCAGCAAGGTGATGGCCACAAAGGGCACACCTCGCCACACATTGGCAGCCAGCACCGAGAGCCGTGCGTTCCACGGGTCGCCTAAAAAGTCGATGTAGTTGTCAATCCAACCGGCTTTGACCAGCACCCAGCTGATGATGGAAAACTGCGCGTCGTACAGCCACCAAAAAGCAATCGCCGACAAAGCCGTGGGCACGATATAGGGCAACAAAATGACCGAGCGGAAAAAGGTTTTGAAGGGCAGTCGCTCGTTGAGCAAAATCGCCAACCACAAGCCCAGAAAAAACTTCAACACGCTGGCTACAAAGGTATAGAACAAGGTATTGAACAAGGCCAAGCGAGTGACCTCGTCATCCCATAAAAACTCGTAGTTCTCTAGGCCGACAAACATGCCTTCGCGGCCAACTTTGGTGTCGGTGAAACCCAGCCAAATACCCAAACCCAGCGGGTATGTAAGAAAGACGACCAGCAACAAGGTGGCGGGCAGCATGAACAGCAGGCCCAGCCCGTTGCGGCTGTTTTGTAGGCGGCTTAGCATCAGGTTTTGTAATAGCGTTCGGCGCGTTTTTGGGCGCGTTGGGCGGCCTCTGCAGGGGTTTTGGAGCCCGAGGCCGCTTCAGCCACCATATTGCAGACGATGAAGTCGGCCATGGCACCGGCAGAGGCATAACCCAACTGACCGGCGTAACCCGCAGGGCGCATGTTTTTCACGGAATCGCGGTAAGGCGTGTGCTTGGGGTCTACCGACCAAATCGGGTTTTTGCCGAAGGCTGCCAAGGGGTGCGACACATAGCCTCCCGCGCCTTGTAACCAAGCACCGTACTGCTCTTCTTCCATCATGAAGCGCAAAAATTCTTTGGCGGCCTTGGGGTACTTGGTGTACTTGAAAATCATTTGGTTGAAAAACAAGTGGTACTCGGTGGGGATGCCCACAGGACCCACCGGAAACGGCGCGTGTTGAATGTCAGCGGCGAGCGCTTTGACTGCAGGGTTGTCCGAGTTTTTGGCGGCGTAGTAAATGGAAATGCCGTTGTTGGTGACGCTGAGTTGCCCATCCAAAAACGCTTTGTTGTTATTGGGGTCCAGCCATGACAAGGTGCCAGGGATGAAGGTGGCATAAAGCTCTTTGGCGAACTCCAAAGCCTTGACGGTTTGCGGGCTGTTAATGACCACTTTGTTGTTCTTGTCGACGATGGAGCCGCCAAAGGCCCAAATCAGCCAATGCGTCCAGCCGCTGTCGCCAGTAGCATTGCCCAGCGCCATGCCACCCGGTGTACCTTTGGCTTTGAGGGCTTGGAACATTTTCAAATACCCATCGGTGTCTTTGGGGAAGCTGTTGACGCCGGCCGCCTTCAACATGCTTTGTCGGTAAACCATGATGGCGCCACTGGCGCCCAGCGGAACGCCAATCCATTTTTTGCCATCGGGCTTGAGGTAGGTTTCGCAAGCGGGGTACCAGCCGCCGTATTTTTTGCCTAAGTAGTCGCACACGTCGGACACGTCTAGCAATTTGTCAGGGTAGAGGTTGGCATCGTCGTTGGTGGACAAAATGATGTCAGGCCCAGCGCCGGTGTTGGCAGCAACCGCCGCTTTGGGGCGCACATCTTCCCATCCCTCGTTGTCCACCCGCACCTCGATGCCGGTTTTCTCGGTGAATTTTTTGACATTGGCCAAGTAGGTGTCGATGTCACCTTGCACAAAGCGGCTCCACCGCAGCACCCGCAGCTTGGCGTCTTTTTCGGGGACGTTGTTCCATTGCGCATGGGCTGGGCTGCTGAACAGCATGGGCGCAGCAGCCACCGCACCAGTGGCGACGCTGGTGGATTGAATGAATTGGCGACGGGTGGTTTCGGTCATAAAGCCTCCTGTGGCAATGAAAGCGTCAAGCTGTAAGGGCTTTGCCGCTGGCAGCGTCAAACAAATGGGCGCGGCTGGCATCGGCTTGCAAACGGATGGTGCTGCCAGGGGTAAAGGTATGGCGCTCTCGAAACACCGAAGTGACTTCCACACCCGCAATTTTGGTGAACACCTGCGTGTCAGCACCCGTAGGTTCGACCACCACCACCTCGGTGGCCAAGCCATCGCTGTCGCTGGCAATCGCCAAATGCTCGGGTCGGGTGCCATACACCACCGCTTGCCCTTCGCTGGCACGGGCCTGCAAGGGCATGGGCAACAAGCTGCCATCCGACAAGGCCACATGCTGGCCGCGCACGGTGCCAGGCAAAAAGTTCATCGAAGGTGAGCCGATGAAACCCGCCACAAACTGGTTGGCAGGGTGGTCGTAAAGCTGCAGGGGTGAACCGATTTGTTCGACCACGCCATCGCGCATGACCACGATTTTGTCGGCCATGGTCATGGCCTCGATTTGGTCGTGGGTGACGTAGATGGAAGTGGTTTTCAGGCGCTGGTGCAATTCTTTGATTTCGGTGCGCATGGACACGCGCAACTTGGCGTCAAGGTTGGAGAGCGGCTCATCAAACAAAAACACCTGCGGATCTCGCACGATGGCACGGCCCATGGCCACCCGCTGACGCTGACCACCCGAGAGTTGTCGGGGAAAGCGGTCTAAGAGGGCATGTAAACCCAAGATGCCAGCAGCGATGTCGACCCGCTCGGCGATGACTGTGGCGGGTTGCTTTGCCAGCAACAGCGAAAAAGCCATGTTGTCCCGCACCGTCATGTGCGGGTAGAGGGCGTAGTTTTGGAACACCATGGCAATGTCACGCTCTTTGGGCGGCATGTCATTGACACGCTTGTCGCCAATGAAAATATCGCCGCCCGAGATTTCTTCGAGGCCAGCGATCATGCGCAGCAGGGTAGATTTGCCGCAGCCCGAGGGGCCAACAAGGACGCAAAATTCGCCATCGGCGATATCCACGCTGACACCTTGGATGATGTGGGTGCGGCCAAAGTACTTGTGTACTTGACCGATGGTGACGCTGGCCATGGAAAACTCCGCAAGAGGGGTGCGCATAGAGCGCAGCATTGTGATCAAGCTTACGCATCAAGACGGGGCCGTCCATCAGGGCTAACCCGTTGACTAAGACCGCACTGTGACCAAGGTTGGCGGTTATGCTTTGCTTCTTTCATTTGTAACTGAGACACACCATGAAGCTGTTGATCACCGGCGGCGCCGGATTCTTAGGCGCACGCTTGGCACGTACCCTGTTGGCCAAAGGAACACTCGCTGGCCAAACACTCACCCAAGTCGTGTTGGCTGACCAATTTCCTGCTCCTGCAGATTTGGCTGCCGACCCCCGTGTTCAGGTGCTGACAGGCCCGTTGTTGGACCAATGCGCTGGTTTCGTCCAAGCCAAGTTTGATGGCGTGTTTCACTTGGCATCAGCAGTCTCAGGTGAATGTGAGGCCGATTTCGATTTGGGTATGCGCTCTAACTTAGACAGCACCAGAGCCTTGCTGGACGCTTTGCGTGCTGCGGGGAACAAACCACGTTTGCTGTTCAGCAGCTCGGTAGCTGTGTACGGCCCCGACCCTGCACACCCCTTGCCCGACGTGGTCACCGACGACACCTTCACCACGCCGCAAACCTCCTATGGCGCACAAAAGCTGATGTGCGAGTACATGGTGGCCGATTACAGCCGCAAAGGTTTCATTGATGGCCGTAGCGCCCGCTTGATGACGGTCAGTGTTCGTCCCGGCAAGCCCAACGGCGCGGCGTCCTCGTTTTTCAGTGGCATCTTGCGCGAACCTTTGGCGGGCGAAGAGTCGATATGCCCAGTAGACGTCACGGTGTCGCACCCCGTTTCCTCGCCGGGCGTGACGGTGCGCAGTTTGATTGCGATTTTTGAAGCCAGCGCCGAAGAATTCCAAGGTCGCAGCGCCATGAATTTGCCTGCCCTCAACGTGACGGTGCAGCAAATGCTGGACGCTCTGGAGGCCGTGGCCGGTCCAACGGTAAGAGCCCGTGTGAAGTTTCAACGCGATGAGCGCGTCGCTGGCATCGTCGCCAATTGGCCCAAAGGTGCCAAAGCCTTACGCGCCCCGCGTTTGGGCTTGCAGCCGGATGCCAATTTCCAAGATGTCATTCGCCAGTACATCGACGACTGCAAGGCGGCAGGCTTGGAGAGCACTGCGCTCAAAGGGCTGTAACCGTCATTGCGAGCTGCCGTCATTGCGGTGAGCCGTCATTGCGAGCGAAGCGAAGCAATCCCCCGTCATTGCGAGCGAAGCGAAGCAATCTAGTTTGCTTCACCCCTTTCGGGGTTCGCAATGACGATGCGGCCTCGCAATGACGAAATGGCTGTCAGTGGTTGTGGTGACTGCCCACATTGCTGCGCAATATGAGCAGTCCCCCATTCATTCACCTGCGGCGAATGAATGAAGGTGAAGTCATCATATGGCTGCGCCATATGAGCCTTCCCCCAATCACTGAAAACGACGTTTTCAGTGATTGTCCTTAGGCACAAACGACCCGCGCTTGCCGCGTAAAAAGTCCAAGTCGGCCCCTTCATCGGCTTGGGTCACATGGTCGATGTAGAGCTTCCAATAGCCCGAGTCCAGCGCCGGTGCAGGTGCCGTCCATGCAGCGCGTCGCTTGGCTAATTCCTCGTCGCTGACCAGCAATTGGATTCTGCGTTCAGGCACATTCAATTCGATCATGTCGCCGTTATGCACCAGGGCCAGCGTGCCACCGGCTGCCGCCTCGGGCACCGCATGCAAGACCACCGTGCCGTAAGCGGTGCCACTCATGCGGGCGTCGCTGATGCGCACCATGTCGGTGATGCCTTTCCTCAGCACCTTGGGTGGCAAGGGCATATTGCCCACCTCGGCCATGCCAGGGTAGCCCTTGGGGCCGCAATTTTTCAGCACCAGCACGCAGGTTTCGTCAACGTCTAAGTTTTCGTCGTCGATGCGGGCATGGAAATCGTCGATATTTTCAAACACCACCGCACGGCCGGTGTGAACCATCAATTCGGGTGAAGCCGCGCTGGGCTTGATGACCGCGCCGCGTTCGGCCAAGTTGCCACGCAGCACCGCGATGCCGGCCTTGCCTTTAAAGGGCTCGGCAAATGGCTTGATGACTCTCGCGTCGTAGTTGACCGCATCCGCCATGTTGTCCGCCACGCTGTGACCGCTGGAGGTGACGATGCTGGTGTGCAGCAGGTGGGCGATTTCTTTCATCACCACCTGCAAGCCGCCGGCATAGCAAAAATCTTCCATCAGGTGGTCGCCCGAGGGTTGCAAATTCAGCAAGCAAGGCAACTCTGAGGCCAAACGGTCGAAGTCGTCCACGCTCAACGGCACACCCAAACGCCCAGCGATAGCGATCAAATGAATCACTGCATTGGTAGACCCACCAATCGCAGCCAAGGTTTTGATGGCGTTCTCAAAAGCTTCACGCGTCAGGATGTAGGAGAGTTTTTGGTCGGTATGCACCATCTCGACAATGCGCCGCCCTGCATTGCGGGCCAATACATTGCGACGTCCGTCAACGGCAGGGTAGGCGGCGTTGCCGGGCAAACCCACGCCCAAGGCCTCGACCATGCAAGCCATGGTGGACGCTGTGCCCATGGTCATGCAGTGGCCGTGGCTGCGGTGCATACAGCTCTCGGCTTCAAAGAAGTCGGCCAGCTTCAAGGTGCCGGCTCGCACTTGCTCGCTCATGCTCCACATGCCGGTGCCCGAGCCTAATTCTTGGCCACGCCATTTGCCGTTGAGCATGGGGCCGCCGCTCACACCAATCGTGGGCAGGTCGACGCTGGCTGCACCCATGATGAGCGAGGGGGTGGTTTTGTCGCAGCCCATGAGCAGCACCACGCCATCCAGAGGGTTACCTCGAATGCTTTCTTCCACGTCCATGCTGGCCAGGTTCCGATAGAGCATGGCGGTGGGGCGCAGCAAGGTTTCGCCCAGCGACATGACGGGGAATTCAAGGGGGAAACCACCCGCCTCGTACACCCCGATCTTGACCTGCTCCGCGAGTGTGCGGAAATGCGAGTTGCAGGGGGTGAGTTCGCTGAAAGTGTTGCAAATGCCGATGACGGGGCGGCCATCAAACTGATCGTGCGGTACGCCCTTGCCCTTAACCCAACTGCGGTAGGCAAAGCCGTCGCGGTCTTGCCGACCAAACCATTGTTGCGAACGAAGTTCTGAGGGTTTTTTTCTAGGTGGGGATTGGGTCATGGTGAGGTAAGGCCTGCGCCGTATGAAAAAGTGTGCCTATACTACCCCGCCAAAGCCCCACTTTGCGCAGTGTTTATACGGGGATAGGTCACAAGGAGCGCGACATGATTGATATTTTGCGGGTCACCAACCTGCCCACCTACCTGATGTCGGATTTGCAGCAAATCTATACCGTGCATGACCGCGACCACATCACCGATCCCAGTGCTTTGAACCGAATTCGCGCCATGGTGGGCGGTGGCGACGCCATCATCGACAAAAAATTAATGGCGCTGTTTCCCGCCTTGGAGTTCATCTCTATTTGCGGCGTGGGTTACGACGGTGTGGATGTCATTGGCGCCATGGAGCGTGGCATCAAGGTCAGCCACACGCCTGGGGTGCTCAACGACGACGTGGCCGATTTGGCATTAGGCTTGATGCTCTCGATTGCGCGACGTATTCCTCAAGCAGACAAATTTGTGCGCAACAGCGATTGGGTTGAAGGTCCTTTCCCCTTGCAAACCAAAATGAGTGGCGCTCGGCTGGGCTTGGTGGGTATTGGTCGCATTGGGCAAGCCATTGCCAAACGTGCAGCGGCATTTGACATGTCCATCGCCTATTACGCCCGTCATGCGGTGCCCACATTGCCTTATACCTATTTCCCTTCAGCCAAGGAATTGGCTGCGAATGTGGATTTTTTGGTGGCTATCACCCCAGGCGGCCCCACCACCCGCAACCTGATCAACGCCGAGGTGTTACAAGCTTTGGGGAACAAGGGCTTTTTGATCAATGTGGCACGTGGCTCGGTGGTAGACCAAGCCGCCTTGATTGACGCTTTGCAAAAGAAAGTGATTGCCGGTGCGGCCTTGGATGTGTATGCCGACGAACCGCGTGTACCCGCCGAATTACGTAATTTGCAAAATGTGGTGCTGACACCGCATGTGGCCAGCGCCACGGTGCAAACCCGCCAAGCCATGGCCGCCTTGGCTTTAGCGAATTTGAATGCGCATTTTGAAGGTCAGGCGATTCCTGCCTTGGTCCCCGAGTGGGCGAACAGGGTTTAAAACCCTGAAAGCGGTTTAGCGACCGAAACCGCCGCCGCTCTTTTTGCCAGCGTAACCACCACTACCACCACCGGGTCGGCCACCACCACCACCACCGGGTCGACCACCGCCGCCGCCACCACCGCCACCAGTGCGGCGTTTAGCGCCACCACCACCGCCACGGTTGTTGCGGCTGAGCAAGTCCACCGAGGTCATGGTCGGGTCGGGCTGACGGCCTGCTCCGCCGCCGGATTTGTGGCCAAACGCATTCACACCACTTTGGGTGCCCAAATGCGCATTGGCGCGGGGTTGGAAATCGTCTTCTTGGTGGTGCGAAGGGGGTTGGTGCTCAAAGTTGTCGCGGGGCATGCCATCAGGTGCTGGGGTGCGTGGGCCGCGCTCAGGGCGGTCACGCCGTGGGCCTTGGCCTTGCGAGCGAGGTGCGCCGTTGTGCGCTGGGCCTGCACCATGCGAAGGCTGTCCGGGGTTGGGGCTGCGGGGAGGGCGCTCAGCGCGTTGGCCTTGACCTTGCCCCTGTCCGCGGCCATCGCCGCCGCGTCCACCGCCAGCGGGTTTTTTCTCGCGGATGCGTTCCATCATTTCTTGGCGAGCTGCACGTGCAGCCGCAGCCATCACGTCGCGGCTAGGCGGTTTGCCCACACCGCCCCACAAGGTTTGGCGACCCATGGCGATGGGTTCGGCCCGTTCGTCAGGTGCGGGGCCAAAGCCCTCGACCTTTTCAACATCAATGTTCTGACGTGTGAATTTTTCAATTTCTTGCATAAAGCCTTCCTCGTCCAAGGACACCAAACTGACCGCTTCTCCGCTGGCACCGGCACGTCCTGTACGGCCAATGCGGTGCACATAGTCTTCGCTGATATTGGGGATTTCGTAATTCACCACATGCGGCAAATCGTCGATGTCGATACCACGCGCAGCGATGTCGGTCGCCACCAACACGCGGATCTCGCCGGTCTTAAAGCCCGACAACGCTTGGGTACGTGCTGTTTGGCTTTTGTTGCCATGCAGCGCCATGGCAGTGATGCCTTGTTTGTTCAAAAAGTCGGCCACATGGTTGGCACCAAACTTGGTGCGGCAAAACACCAGCACTTGGCTCCACTGCTTGGTCTCGATGATGTGGGCCAGCAAGGCTTTCTTTTGCTGCCTGCCCACGGGATGCACCACTTGTTTGATGAGTTGCACCGTGGTGTTTTCGGGCGTGACCTGAATGCTTTGTGGGTTGTGCAGCAACTGCGCCGCCAAATCGCGGATCTCTTGGCTGAAGGTGGCCGAAAACAACAGGCTTTGCTTTTCTTTGGGCACCAAGGCCAGCACTTTTTTCACGTCATGGATGAAGCCCATGTCGAGCATGCGGTCGGCTTCGTCCAACACCAGCATTTGCACGGTGGAGAGGTCCAGAAAACCTTGTTGCTGTAAATCCAGCAGTCGCCCAGGGGTGGCCACCAAAATGTCCACGCCTTTTTTCAAGGCCTTGATTTGGGCCGCCATACCGACACCGCCAAAAATGACAGCGGATTGGAGTTGCAGGTGCTTGCCATAGGTGCGCACCGACTCTTCCACTTGCGCGGCGAGTTCTCGGGTGGGCGTGAGCACCAAGGCGCGAATGCCAAACACGCCAAAGCGGTTGGTGGCGCTGCGGCTCATGCTGAGTTTGTGCAGCATGGGTAGGGTGAATGCCGCTGTTTTGCCAGTGCCTGTTTGAGCACCTGCCAGCAAATCGTGGCCCGCTAAAACCGCAGGAATGGCCTGGGCTTGAATGGGGGTGGGGGTGTCGTAGCCTTGCTCGCGCACAGCTTTCAGAATGGCCGGAGCCAAGTTCAAATCATCAAAATTCATAATGGAGCGCGCGGTTGGGCAACGCTTGGGTTTCGATCTGTTCTGCCAAAAAAGGGCAGCCAGCTAAAGACCGAGGAAACACATTTGGGCAGGTAGAGGTCAAACGAAGTGTTTGGTTCCAGCCCCAGCAGAAGCGCTGATGTTGAAGCAACTGGTGGCGACAACTGGTCGTTATTGTCGCATGAAAGCGGCCGCTGCAATCCTGACCATGCTCGGGTGCAGTGTTCCTAGCTTGGGTGATTGACCATGGGGGGCATGGGGAGGAACGGAAAAGAAAGCGTCGTTGAACGGGAGTTCAAGGATATTTTTGAGATTGAATTTGGTGTCGTAACTCAGCCCAGCGCTGCTGTAGGCTGCTGGGTGCTTACTTTGGGTGATTAGAAATTCCCCGCTATAAAGGCGGTCTGTTTTTTGGCTGGTCCCATAGGCCACGCTCACGAAGACCATGCTTTCATCATCTACTTTGGTTGAAACAAGCAGCCCCGGGCGTGGTTTGGGTTTGGGGTGTATGTGGTCAGGAAAGTGGCACCAGACGATATCGCCTGCTGTAGGTTCAGGCCACCAATGCATCAGGCGCTTTCGGGTTCAAACAGGCTACTGCGCAGGACACCGCCCTTGGCCTTAGGCGCTGATTTTTTAAGCTGATTGAGTTGGGCTTGGGTCAAAGCCCCCTCATCAGGCTCGTATTGAGGCAGACATTTGGTGGCCAGTTCATGCAGGGCCAAATGAATCACCTGCGTTTCGTCAACACCCAACACTTCTGCGAGACGTTTGGTGGTTTCGCGTGTCACGCCTGTTGCGCTGTCTTGCGGGCGGTAACGAAAAGCAATCTGGGCTGCTGAGGCTTTCATCCTTAATTCCTTTAAGGGTTAGATATCTTAAAGATATCAGATGAGCGCGGTTCGGTCAACCGTTGCAAAAATCAGAAACTTCTGAAGGGAGCTGCACGATGACGACATGCAGAGATAATCCCCCTTTTCCGCCGCCACACCGTGTGGCGCAGAGCCCAGAGAGTCCATTCCATGTCCCAATACGTTTTCACCATGAACCGCGTCGGCAAAATCGTGCCGCCCAAACGCCATATCCTGAAAGATATTTCCCTGAGCTTCTTCCCTGGCGCCAAGATCGGCGTGCTGGGCTTGAACGGATCGGGTAAATCCACACTGCTGAAAATCATGGCGGGCATCGATAAAGAAATCGAGGGCGAAGCCTTTCCCATGGCCGGTTTGAAGATCGGGTACTTGCCCCAAGAGCCCAAGCTGCGCCCCGAGCAAACCGTTCGCGAAGCGGTGGAGGGTGGCATGGAAGAGGTGCTGCAAGCCAAGAACCGTCTTGAAGAGGTGTACGCTGCTTACGCCGAAGAAAACGCCGACTTCGACGCCTTGGCAGCTGAGCAAGGCCAGTTGGAAGCCATCATCGCCGCCGCTGGCAGCGACAACAGCGAGCACCAACTCGAAATCGCCGCTGACGCGCTGCGCTTGCCGCCATGGGACGCTGTCATTGAACATTTATCAGGCGGTGAAAAACGCCGCGTGGCCTTGTGCCAGTTGTTGCTGTCTCGCCCCGATATGTTGTTGCTTGACGAGCCCACCAACCACTTGGACGCCGAATCGGTCGATTGGCTAGAGCAATTTTTGGCGCGTTTTTCTGGCACCGTGGTGGCCATCACCCACGATAGATACTTTTTAGACAACGCCGCTGAATGGATTTTGGAACTCGACCGAGGCCACGGCATTCCCTACAAAGGCAACTACACCACTTGGTTGGAACAAAAGCAAGACCGTTTAGAGAAAGAACAAAAAGGCGAGGAAGCCCGTGCCAAGGCCTTGAAGAAAGAGCTGGACTGGGTGCGCCAAAACCCCAAAGGCCGCCAAGCCAAAAGCAAGGCGCGTATTGCCCGCTTTGAAGAGCTGTCAGACTTCGAATACCAAAAGCGCAACGAAACACAGGAAATCTTCATTCCCGTGGCCGAGCGCTTGGGCCATGAGGTGATTGAGTTCACCAATGTCAGCAAGTCCTTTGGCGACCGCATGTTGATCGACAACCTCAGCTTCAAAGTACCTGCGGGTGCCATCGTGGGCATCATCGGCCCCAACGGCGCGGGTAAATCCACGCTGTTTCGCATGATTGCGGGCAAAGAGAAGCCCGACAGTGGCGACATCAAACTCGGCCAAACCGTGAAGATGGCTTTTGTGGACCAAAACCGCGACGACCTCGCCAACGAAAAAACCGTTTGGGAAGATGTGTCGGGTGGCTTGGACATCTTGACCGTGGGCAAGTTTGAGATGGCCAGCCGTGCTTATTGCGGACGCTTTAACTTCAATGGCGGCGACCAGCAAAAACGTGTCGGTACGCTGTCAGGTGGTGAACGCGGTCGTTTGCATTTGGCCAAAACCTTGATTGCAGGCGGCAATGTCTTGATGCTGGACGAACCCTCCAACGACTTGGATGTGGAAACCTTGCGTGCGCTAGAAGATGCTTTGTTGGAGTTTGCCGGCAGCATCATGGTCATCAGCCATGACCGCTGGTTCTTGGACCGCATCGCCACCCATATCTTGGCTTGTGAAGGCGATTCACACTGGACATTCTTTGACGGCAACTACCAAGAGTACGAGGCCGACAAGAAGAAACGTTTGGGCGAAGAGGGTGCAAAACCCAAGCGTGTGCGCTATAAAGCGCTCAAATAATTCCCAAAAAACCACATTAAAGTATTAAATAGTTAGGGATACGCTAAATTTCACGGTAAAATGATAAAAAAGTGGTAATTCATACCGCCTTCATTACCGTGGAGTATTCATGAGTCATAAAGCCATCCCTGACACCAGCGACGAGTACTGCGGCACCAGTTACGCTGCCAAACTGCTCAATCTGTCGGTGGGCACAGTGCAAACCTTGGTGGAAAAAAACGAACTCGAGGCTTGGAAAACCCAAGGCGGTCACCGTCGCATTTCCATTCAATCGATTCGTGACTACCAAAACCGCGCCAGCCTGTCGCCCAACGCCAATTACCAAGACACCAAGCGACTCAAAGTCATGGTGGTTGAGGATGACGAAATGACACGCACCATGTTTCAAATGCATTTTGACCAATGGGACTTGTCACTCGACACCACCATCACCGCGTCGGCCATTGAAGCCTTGCTCGATATTTCGGTGCTCAAACCGCAGGTGCTGTTGACCGATTTGCGAATGCCTGGCATTGACGGCGTGGAAATGTTGCGTCAACTGCATACCCATCCCTTGTTTTCGCAAATGTCCGTGATTGTCATCACTGGCTTGTCAGACGAAGAAATTGCCACCTATGGCGAGTTGCCTTCTGGCACCCATGTGCTGCGCAAACCCATAGACATGGGTTGGTTGCGTGGTTATTTCCAAGCCATGTTCAGTCTTCGCCAAGGTGGGCGTCGTCGCACCCCTGCCCCCCAAGCCGCTTAAGAACACCTTTGTACCAAGGGCCATTCCTCTTGCGCCACTTGGGTGGCGCGGTTAGGCTTTACGGCCATGAAACCTCATTACAAGCACTGGCCTGCTCGCGTTCCCCATCACATCACGCCACTTGCCACCACCCTCTGGGATAACTTGGCCTTCAGCGCAAAGCGTTTCCCCCACAAAACCGCGCTGCAATTTTTGGGTAGCGCCTTAAGTTTCCAACAACTCACTCACCAAGCCGAACGTATCGCCGCGTGGTTACACGCTCAGGGCATACAAAAGGGCGACCGTGTTTTGCTCGACATGCAAAACTGCCCACAACTGGTGGCAGCGCATTTCGGCATCTTGCGAGCCAATGCGGTGGTGGTGCCGGTCAATCCCATGAACCGCGCCAAAGAGTTGGAGCACTACATCACCGATGCGCAAGCGCGTATTGCCATCACCACCGCCGATGTGGCTGCCGACATGGCCACTGCCAGCGACGCTTTGCCCGAAGGCGAGGGTTTGCAGCATTTGCTGGTGACGCATTACAGCGATGCGTTTGACCCTGCGCTTCAAGCCCAAGATGCTTGGCCGCTGTCTTGGCGAGCGTGGCTGACGCAACGCATCGAATTGCCTGTTTTCAAAGGCGGACACTCACATGATTGGACGCAGGTGCTGGCCAACACCTTGGCACTGCCACCATTAACTGTCACGCCCTCTGACTTGGCCATACTGCCCTACACCAGCGGCACCACCGGTTTGCCCAAAGGTTGTATGCACCCGCACAGCAGCGTCATGCACAACGCGGTGTGTGGCGCAATTTGGAACAACGGCTCGCACGAAAACATCGGCCTGTGCGTAGTACCCATGTTCCACATCACCGGTTTGGTGACGGTGATGCACTGTGGCATGTACTTGGGTGCTACCGTGGTGTTGATGCCGCGCTGGGACCGCGACTATGCGGGATCACTGATTTCGCGCCACCGCGTCACCCACTGGACCAACATTCCCACCATGGTCATCGACTTGTTGGGTAGCCCCAAGTTCGACCAATACGACCTCTCCAGCTTGGTGGTCATAGGCGGCGGTGGTGCGGCCATGCCCCAAGCGGTGGCGCAGCGTCTGTGGGAGTTGTATGGATTGCGCTATCTTGAAGGTTATGGTTTGACCGAGACCGCCGCGCCTTCCCACGGCAACCCACCCGACGCCCCCAAACAGCAGTGCTTGGGCATCCCCATCATTGGTGTGGATGCACGGGTGATCAACCCCGAGACATTGCAAGAAGTGGCTACTGGCGAGCAAGGCGAAATCATCATGCGGGGGCCGCAAATCTTCAACGGCTACTGGCGTCGCCCCGATGCCACCGAGCAAGCATTTATACAGTTGGATGGTGAGCGTTATTTCCGTTCTGGCGACTTGGGCCATGTGGACGAGCAGGGCTATTTCTTCATCACAGACCGATTGAAACGCATGATCAATGCCTCGGGCTTCAAGGTATGGCCTGCCGAGGTGGAAGCGCTGATGTTTCGCCACCCTGCCATCCAAGAGGCTTGCATCATTGCGGCAAAGGACGCCTACCGCGGTGAGACGGTGAAAGCAGTGGTGGTGCTGCGCGAAAGCCATCGCACACAGGTTACTGAAGAAGACATCTTGGCTTGGTGCCGTGACAACATGGCGGTGTACAAAGCGCCTCGTTTGGTGTCCTTTGTAGATGCTTTACCAAAAAGCGGCAGCGGCAAAGTGATGTGGCGGTCCTTGCAAGAAGCAGAGATGAGCGCATCGTGAAGCTCTCTGTGCTGGATCAGACGGTGGTGTCAGCAGGACGCTCCCAAGACGCGGCGATTCGCCATACGGTTGAGCTGGCTGCCCATTGCGAGGCTTGGGGCTACGATCGCTTTTGGGTGAGTGAGCATCACAGTCTGCCAAGCATTGCTGGTACCGCCCCCGAGGTATTGCTGGCAGCGATTGCCATGCGTACCACGCGCATACGCTTGGGCAGTGCAGGCATCATGTTGCCGCATTACTCTGCGTTCAAAGTGGCCGAGCAATTTCGGGTGCTTGATGCTTTGGCACCCGGTCGTATCGATTTGGGGCTGGGCCGAGCGCCGGGCAGCGATGGACGTACCTCGCAACTGCTCAATCCCGATCGCTATGCCTCCGAGCGTTTCCCGCAACAAGTGGTGGAGTTGCAAGCGTGGGTGACGGGGCAGACCATGCCCGTGGGACACCCCGCGCATGGGGTGTGGGCCATGCCGCTTAGCCCTACCTCCCCCAGTTTGTGGATATTGGGCAGCTCCAACTACGGTGCCCAACTCGCCGCGCATTTGGGCTTGCCTTATGCCTTCGCGTATTTTTTCAGCGATGGTGTGGGCGTGGAACAAGCTTTAGAGATGTACCGCAGCCAGTTTCGGCCAAGCCCCTATTTGGACAAACCGCAGGTCACCATTTGCGTGTCAGCCTTGGCGGCTGACAGCGAAGACCAAGCGTGGTTTCAGTTCCAAAGCCGAGCCCGCTGGCGCATGGACCGCAACCGTGGGCGTGTCGGTCCTTTGCTGTCACCCGAAGACGCGGTGAAAGACGTCAGCCCCCATGAAATGGCCGAGATGATGGCCATGCGCGACACCGCGCTGGTGGGCAACCCCACTCAGGCGGCAGATAAACTGCACAGCCTTGCCAAGCAGCTTGAACTCGATGAACTGGTGGTGTGTTCGTGGACACACGACCCTGTGGTTCAGTTGAGGTCCTTTGAGTTGTTGGCGAAGTCCATGGGGCTTGCAGATGTGGCCTCTTTACCTGACCCTGAGGCAGTGATTGCCTGATTTTTTGGAGTAACCGATGTTTGAAACCACCATTGCTGGCAGCTTGCCTAAACCCGATTGGCTGGCCGAGCCCGAGAAGCTGTGGCCGCAGTGGAAGCAAGCCGGTGCCTCTTTGCTGCAAGCCAAGGCTGATGCCACGATGCTGTGGATCAAGGCACAAGAAGACGCCGGTTTGGACATCATCGGCGACGGCGAGCAAGCGCGTCAGCATTTTGTGCATGGTTTTTTAGAGCAGGTCGAGGGCATTGACTTTGAGAACAAGGTCAAGATGGGCATCCGCAACAACCGCTATGACGCCATGGTGCCGCAGGTTGTGGCCAAGTTGCGTTTGAAAGGGCGAGTCCACGCCATGGAAGCCCAACTGCTGCGTGCCCACACCACGCGCAAAACCAAGTTCACTTTGCCCGGCCCGATGACGATTGTGGACACCGTGGCCGACCGGTTCTACGGCGAGGGCAAAGAAGGGCGCATCGCAATGGCCATGGCCTTTGCCGAACTGCTCAACCAAGAAGCGCTGGCACTGCAAGCCGATGGCATCGACATCATCCAGTTTGACGAACCCGCATTCAATGTCTACATGGAAGACGCCGCCGATTGGGGGGTGAAAGCGCTAGAGCGTGCTGCCTTGGATTTGACCTGTACCACCGCTGTGCACATTTGCTATGGCTATGGCATTCAAGCCAATGTGGACTGGAAAAACACCTTGGGCCACGAGTGGCGTCAGTATGAAAAGGTGTTTCCGGCGCTTGCCAAAAGCAGCATCAACCAAGTCAGCCTGGAGTGCTTTCACTCGCATGTGCCCATGGATTTGATTTCTTTGCTCAAAGGCAAGGACGTGATGGTGGGTGTGATCGATGTGGCGTCCGATGTGATCGAAACCCCTGAAGAAGTGGCCGACACCATTGGCAAAGCTTTGCAATTTGTCAGCAAGGAACACCTGTTTCCTTGCACCAACTGCGGCTTGGCGCCCATGAGCCGCGATGTGGCGTGGAAAAAGCTGCAGGCCTTGGCTAAAGGCGCGGAGTTAGCGAGGCAGAGGCTGGGTAATTGAGGCAACTTCCAACTTCCATCTAAAATATTGGAAATCTAACTTTTGAGGTGGCTGCCATGCCCGAAATCAGGATGCGCTCAAAAAATCAATTCACCTTGCCTGCCAGCCTTGTTCGCGCATCTGGGATCCAAATCGATGACAAGCTCTCTGTCTCTTTGGTTAACGGCAGCATTGTCATCACGCCCATGGGGCCTAAACACCAAGGGCTGAGTGACGTCATGGCCTTTGCTGGCATTGCCCAAGGTGTTTGGGGTGACAGCCCAGAAGAAGTAGAGAAAACATTGCAGCGTGACAGAGCCACATGGGAAAGATAGCGCCTGTTTTACAAATGCTTGAAGGGCAGCGTATTTATATTGATGCCAATGTCTTTATTTATTTCTTAGAAAAAAGCTCTGTTTATTTTGCTGTGGTGGCTGAATTGCTGAGTGCTTGTGCGCAACACCATGTATATGCGTTCACAGGAGACGCTGCCATTGCTGAGGTGATGGCAGGCATATACCGCCAAGACAAACCAGCATTAACCAACCAGTGCAAAGCTTTCTTTAGTAACCCACAGTTGTTAAGCGTGGTGCGCCACGATGCGCAAGTTTTTGATTTGGCAGCTTTGCTGGTGGCCAAGCAAAAGTTCAAGTTGATTGACTCGCTGCATTTGGCGACAGCCTTGCAACACGGCTGTAAGGCGCTCATAACCAATGATGCAGGGATGTTGTCGGTCGAGGGATTGGAGGTGTTGCACCTCCAAGATTATTTATAGACGAAGTTCTTTACTGCACCTCTGGCACACCACACTCACCAGCCGTCACGCCTTCGGGCAGCTGCTGCGGTTTGTGCACGATGCCGGTCAGCGGGTCGTACTGCACATCTTTGAGGTACATGGCCAGCACCGCGTCCATGCTCTTGGCGTGGTTGTCAAACCAGATGGCTAGCTCGCTGGTCAGTTGACGCACCAAGGACAGGTTGTTGTCAGCTTGACCGCGTCGCAATGCTTCGCGCATGACTTTCAAAATCATGTCGTGTTCGTCTGAGTGGCAGCCGCCTGGCCCAAATGCGCTGTCTTTCATCCACTGGTCTTCGCCACCGAAATGGCTTTCGGTGTGGGCAATCAGGTCGGTGAAGCTTTGCAACAACTGAGCGTCGGGTGCCAGTTCGGTGGCAGCCAGCATGTCGACGAATTCGCGGTGCGTCTCGTCCATTTTGTCCATGTTCATCACCAAGTCATCGGACCAGGTGAGGGTGGGGTGGCGCTCTAGGGTGGTGGTATCAGTCATTGTGAATTAAGTGAAATTTGTCCCTAATTATGGGTCAATCGCGGACATCGGCCACGACGTTGCTGCCAAAATCCCCCCGCGCCAAAAAGGCCAACAACCTGGCGGCTGCGTCGGCGGGTGAGGTCAGCGAGCCGCTTTGTTTCAGTTGGATGAAGTTGCTTTGGTCGGGAAAGCCTGTGGGGTTGCCAGAGCGCAAGTCGGTTTGCATATCGGTGTCTATCACCCCAGGGGCGATCGACACCATCTGTGCGGGGTTGTCCAGCAAGGCCTCGTCCAGTGCCGCGCTGCGGCTGAAATGGTCAAGGCCCGCTTTGGTGGCGCAATACACCGCGCTGGCGGCCATGGCACGTCGCCCCAAGCCCGAGGAAATTTGCAAAACCTGGCGCTTGGCCGGCCATGCTCGGGTGGCTTGCAAAAACACCTGCGTCAGCAATATGGGTGCGGCCAAGTTGATGGCCAAGGCCTGCTGCACGCTGCTGGCAGTGGCTTGCTCGATGGGGCCTAAGTGGCCAATCACCCCTGCGTTGTTGATCAGTACAGCTTGGCTGAAGGTTTGGCCCTCAAGCGTTTGCAACCAAACCTTGAGTTTGTCCGCCACGGCTTCGGGCTGCGCCAAATCGGCTTGCCATTGAATGAGGGTGGTGCCGTTTTTTTGTGCAAGCGTGGTTAAAGCCACTGAGCTACCACGTGAAATGCACAGCAGGGTGTGATGGGGCGTGCACAGCTGCTCGGCCATGGCCAAGCCCATGCCGCGGGATGCGCCGGTGAGGATGGTGAGTTGTGTCATAGGTGAGCCGGTAATTGGAATCTGACCCCGATTGATTGTCGGGGGTGGGTGAAGGCGAGTGTATGGGCATGTAGCATGAGGCGGGGGCTGCGGTTTTGCACTTCCAGTGGCGCGTAAAGCCTATCGCCCCAAATGGGATGGCCAATGGCTTGCAGATGCACACGCAGCTGATGGGTGCGGCCGGTCAGAGGTTGCAGCTCCAGCAAGGAGCCCGTCCCCTCAGCATGGTGAGTGATGCAGCGCCAACGTGTTTGGCTGGCTTGTCCAGCGGGAGCGATGATGCGCAAGGGGCGTCTCTCCCAATCCGCTTGAATGGGTAAATCGATGGTCTGCCAGTCTTCTCTCACGGGAAGCAAACCTTCCACCCAAGCCATGTAAGTCTTTTCCACTTGCCTTGCCTCAAACGCCATGCTCAGTAGGCGTTGTGTGTCAGGGTTGAGTGCAAACAGCATCAGCCCCGAGGTGGCTTGGTCCAAGCGATGCACCACCAAAGCTTGCGGGTAGCGTTGTTGCACCCGTGCCAGCAAGCAGTCTTGTTTATCCGGCCCACGCCCAGGCACACTCAACATGCCAGCAGGTTTGTCGACCACCACCAGATCGTCGTCTGCGTGAAGACACTGCCAATCGCTCAAGTCTGCCATTGCGCCAACACCGCTTGCACATCCGCCATCACTTGCGGGCCATCGCAGGCCACCACCTGTCGCTGGGGCATGCTGCGCAGCCAAGTCAGCTGCCGCTTGGCGAGTTGTCGACTGGCCGCGATGCCGCGTTCACGTGCCAAGCGCATGGCCGTGTCCAGGGGTATGCCGTCCTCAACCGCATCCAAAGCCTCCCACAATTGGCGATAACCCACGCAGCGCATAGAGGGCAAATCGGCTTGCAAACCGCCGCGGGAACGCAAGGCTTTCACCTCGTCAACCAAGCCCTGTTCCAGCATGGCGTCAAAGCGTTGCTCGATGCGTTGGTGCAGCCATGCGCGGTCTTGGGGTTCCAAGGACAGCAAAGCAACACGCGGCCCAGCCACCCGTGTTGTGCCAAAAAACGATGACAAAGGCTTGCCGGTGATGCGCCACACCTCCAAGGCGCGAGCGATGCGCTGTGCATCATGGGGCGGTAAGCGTTGCGCGGTGGGTGGGTCGACCAAAGCCAACTCGGCGTGCAGCGCTGGCCAGCCTCGGTCATAGGCTTCTTCTTCGATATCCGCACGTACAACAGGATCGGCCAAGGGCAAGTCGTCCAAGCCCTCTATCAAGGCCTTCACATACAACATGGTGCCGCCTACCAACAGCGGCAATTTGCCTCTGGCGCGTATATCGCCAATCAAACGGGTGGCGTCACGCGCAAAGTCAGCCGCGCTATAGCTTTGCGCGGGGTCACGAATATCGATCAAGTGGTGCACCACCGCTTGCCGCTCGGCAAGCGTAGGCTTGGCTGTGCCTATGTCCATGCCTTGGTAGACCAAAGCCGAATCGACGCTGATGATTTCAAGCGGCCACTCTGCGGCCAAGGCCAAAGCGATGGCTGTCTTGCCACTGGCAGTCGGTCCCACCAGCGCCAAGGCGTCCCATGCAGGGAACAACTCAGTCGGCTTGGACGGGCTCACCATGCCACTGCACCAAGGTCCAAGAGGTCAAGGCCAAAGCAACGCCCCAAAACGCAATCCCATGAGCGAGTGGGAACAAGGTGCCATCAATGCTGTGGCTGAGCCACAAGCCTGTGCCAAACGCCGCCACCATCATCAAAAACCCATTCATTGCAGAGGCCGCACCCGCCGACAAAGGGAAGGGGCCGACCGCGCCGCTTTGTCCAATCGGTTGGTGCACACCGTGGGCCAGCACCATGGGGTACATGCTCAGCACCAAGCCTATGGCGCTAGGTTCACCGCCGTAAACCATCCAACACAAAGACATGCCGCTGCCCAAGCTGAAGAGCCCCGCCAAGGCAATGGTCTTGCGCATACCGATGTGGCGCAACAAAAACCGGCACACGACCGTGCCAGTGATGTAAACCACCGACATCGACGCCAATATCCAGCCCAGTTGCAAGCCTGTCAGGTGCAGCACCTCAATAAAGATGAACGAGGAACTGGCCAAGTAGGTGAACAAAGCGCCATAGGCCGCCAAGGACAACAAAGCAAATGCGCGAAACGTGGGGTTGCGCAACACCTCGCCCCAAATGCGCAGCATGGTCGGCAGGTGCAGGGCGTTCGGGTTGCGGGTGGTGATGGTTTCTTTGAAACGCCACGCCACCAAAGCCATGGTGAACAAGGCATAGGTCACGATGGACGTCATCGCCACTCGCCAGCCCCAGTGCTGGCTGAGAAAGCCACCCAAAGGCGGGCTGGTGCAAGCCATGAGTCCCAAACCCGTCATGGCTTTGGACATGACTTTGGCGCCTTGCAAAGGGGTGTACAAGTCACGCACCACCGCACGTGCGCTGGTGATGACCGCGCCCATGGCCACGCCTTGAACCACCCGCCACGCCACCAACACCTCGATCGTGGGACTGAGCACACAGCCCACCGCCGACACGGTGTAGAGCACCAAGCCTATGAGCATGATGGGGCGACGCCCCACTTTGTCCGAGAACGGTCCCCACAGCAGTTGCGATATGCCAAACGCCAACAACAAGCCGCTGAGGGTGTACTGCACCATGCCCACGCTGGCTTGCAAGTCCAGCGCCAAACCGGGCAGACCGGGCAAATACAAATCGGTGGAGACAGGCTGCAAACCAATCGACAAGGCTAACAACAAAATCACCAAATTGGGATGCATCAACGTCCTCTTAAAAACAAACTGTCCAAATCGCGCATACCCAGTTGTCGCCAGGTGGGGCGACCATGGTTGCACTGGTCGGCACGTTCAGTCACTTCCATTTGGCGCAGCAAGGCATTCATCTCTTGCAAGGTCAGCATCCGGTTTGCACGTACCGCGCCGTGGCAGGCCATGGCGGCCAAGACATCGTCTTTGGCCCGTTGCAATACATCATGCGCATCGTGTTGCGCCAACTCGGCCAAGACATTACGCGCCAAGGCCACCGCGTCGCCTTGGGCCAGCGTGGCGGGCACCTGTCTGACCACCAATGATTGCGCTCCCAATGCTTCAATCTCCAAGCCCAAAGCCGTCAAGGTGGCCACATGGGTTTCGACAGTGGCCATTTCTTCGGGTGTGGCTGCGAAGGTTGCAGGAATCAACAGCGCTTGGGCTTGCATTTGGTGTTGTGCCAGTTGGGTTTTCAGGCGCTCATAAACAATGCGTTCATGGGCTGCGTGCATATCCACCACCACCAAACCTTGGGCGTTCTCGGCCAAGATGTAAACGCCTTGCAACTGCGCCAAAGCCTTGCCTAAAGGCCATTCGCCCTCGGGCAAAGGGGTGAAGTCAGCGCTTGGGCTTTGCGTGTGCAACACCGTGGGTTGCCATAGTTGTGCCAAGTCGTTGACCGCATGGCCTGCTGTGGGCGCTTGCCAAGGCAAAGCGCTTTGCGAGCCAAAGGTTTGCAAAGCCGAGATGGCTTGTGAGCGATCAGTCTGTGCGCCAGAAATGGAGCCCGTGTGCGTCGCCAATGCGCTGCTGGTGCTGAGGGCTTGCCCTGCACGGGAGACCGACAGTGCTTGCGTCAACGCATGTTGCACCGCTTGATGCGCTTCACGGCTGTCACGAAACCGCACCTCGATTTTGGTGGGATGCACATTCACATCTACCCTTGTGGGGTCAATATCAAGGTACAGCGCATACACCGGCTGGCGCTGGCCGTGCAGCACGTCTTCGTAAGCGCTTCTCGCCGCGTGACCCAGTACACGGTCACGCACATAGCGGCCGTTCACATAGGCAAATTGGTGGTCGGCACGGGACCTGGCAGCGTCGGGCAAACCGGCTCGCCCCAGCACCCGCAGACCTGCGTGGACATGGTCCACCGCCACCGAAGTTTTGACAAACTCTTCGCCCAGCACATCGGCCAAACGTGCGTCCAAAGCGTTGTCGTGAGATTGGGCTCGCCACTGCACCACCAGCTTGCCGTCATGCCACAACGCAAAACCCACATCGGGTCGTGCTAAGGCGTGGCGGCGCAAAGACTCCAAACAATGGGCCAGTTCGGTGGCGGTGGATTTCAAAAATTTGCGCCTTGCCGGTGTGCTGAAAAACAGCTCTTTCACCTCGACGGTGGTGCCCACGCTGCGAGCGGCAGGGCGCAATTCACCGGTTCGGGCATCGAGTTGCATGGCGTGGTCTTGCTCTGCGGTTCGCGAGGTGAGAGAAAGCTCGCTGACAGCGGCAATCGCCGCCAAGGCCTCGCCACGAAACCCCATGGTGGCCACCGATTCGAGGTCGTGCAGATTGCTGATCTTGCTGGTGGCGTGGCGACGCAAGGCCAGTGGCATGTCAGCGGGCAACAAACCCACGCCATCGTCTTCCACGCTGATGAGGCGAACCCCGCCTTCGATCAAGCGCACCACCACTTGGGCAGCACCGGCGTCCAAAGCGTTGTCCACCAATTCACGCACCACCGACGCAGGTCGTTCGACCACTTCACCGGCGGCAATTTGGCTGATCAGTTCATCGGGGAGTTCGCGGATAGGGCGTCGCGCAGAGGAGGGGGCGTTCACACGCCGGATTCTAAAGGGGTGCCCTGTCTGAGTTTGTAAGGTGCTTCTCGCTGAATTTTGCTGATGTTGACGTCTGCCAATAACCAAATTCCACCCTGATAGTCAGAGAGTTTTGAAAGTTGGGCTAATGGCGATGGCGTTGGAAGTAAGTCAGTATCACCGTGAAAGTGAGCCTTTACCGCTTCTTGAATTGCTCCAGGTAAGTCTTCAAGCTGATCTGACGCAGCAAAGCAACCCGGGAAATCGGGAAAGGTGACTGCATAAGCGTGTTGGGCATCACCAAGGTGAACATAGACGGGATACAACATGCAAATTCCTTTAATTTTCTGGCAATCCTGCTTGCTTCAATATGCTTTTGACAGTTGGCATCGGAAGATCTTTACGCGGATGAGGCACAGTGACTTTGCCTGATTTGGTAGGGTGTTTGAACTGATGATGAGATCCAACCACATGAACCAAATACCAACCATCTGCCCTAAGAAGTTTAATGATATTTTGGCTATTCACGGTGATTTGTCGAATGAAAAGCCATTTATAAATGGTCAAGCCACTGCTGTTTGTAAGTGCCAGTGATAATCGCTGCTATGGATACCATAACCTTGCTGATCGACTTCATCCTACACATCGACCGCTACTTGGAGGCTTTTGTGCAAGCCTATGGCGTGTGGATTTACGTGATCTTGTTTTTGATCGTGTTTGTTGAAACTGGTTTGGTGGTGATGCCGTTTTTGCCGGGCGACTCTTTGCTGTTTGTGGTGGGTGCGTTGGCGGGGGCTGAGTTGTTGAACTTACCCCTTGTGCTGGGCTTGTTGACCGCTGCAGCCATCTTGGGTGACCAATGCAATTATTTGATCGGGCGGCATTTTGGGCAGCGACTGCTGAACGCCAACACGCGTTGGTTCAATCGTCGAGCCTATGACCAAGCCCATGCGTTTTACGAACGCTACGGCAGCATCACCATTGTGTTGGCCCGTTTCCTTCCATTTATTCGCACCTTTGCGCCGTTTGTCGCGGGTGTGGCGGACATGGACCGTCGCCGCTTCACGCTCTTCAATGTCGTGGGTGCGTTTATCTGGGTGTGGGGGATTTGCACTGCCGGCTATTTGTTTGGCAATATCGATTGGGTCAAAGCGAATTTGGACAAAATCATTTGGGCCATGATTTTGATCCCCGGCTTGATGGCCATATGGGGTGCTTGGAAAGCCAATCGAAGCAATCCCTAGACTGCTTCGTCAGTTTGCTTCGGCCCTTCGGGTCTCGCAATGACGGGTTTTCGCAGTGACAGGTAGCGTCATTGCGAGCGTAGCGAAGCAATCTCGGGTTTGCTTCGTCGCTACGCTCCTCGCAATGACGGCTCCTCGCAATGACGTTGCTCTAAATTCAAAGTAAAGAATTACCTGGGCCAAAGTACCGCACCTTATTGCCGGTGATTTACAGCAAATTTGCCAAATAACTCGTTGATTTTCTTAATCATTAAGGAAAATCACATCCCCTTGTTAATTTTCTCGTTATTCGGACATTTGCCGAATGACGAGTGCTGCGTCCATGGCAACCTCGCCACCATCCAAGCCAAAGTCGACTGCATCTGCAGGCAGCAGCGGCTGGGTGCTGGAAGCGCGAGGCAAAGACCCCGGCAGCTTGAATCTCACGCGTGAAATTTCTAACGGCGACAACCAAGCCATCACGGTTCGCCCAGGCACGCAGCTGCGCATGAAGCCCAAGGGCAAATACAAAGTTAACAAAGGCGCAGAAACCGCTGAAACAGCCAAATGGGGCGACGATTTATTGGTCACCGTCCCCGGCGGCGGCCAAGTTTTGCTCAAAGGTTTTTACAACAAGAACACGAATGCACCCTCCAGCAAGATGGTGATAGAGCAAAAAAACGGCATGATGCGAAAAGTCGAGGGACGCCCAGGCTCAGAGGCCAGCGACTCACCTAATCCTGCGGCCCAAGAAGACAAAGATGGCGACACTTATGCGGGTGCCTTGATCGGCGGAAAAGGTTCATCCTCCTCGTCCAGCTCAGGGGGCGGTGGAGGCGGCGGCGCAAGTGGTGGAGGGGGCGGCGGCGGCGGCGGCGGAGGTGGCGGCGGAGGTGGCCCACCATACCAAGAGGGTGGCTACAAACAAAGCACTGAACAAGCCGCTAAAAAGGGCAAAAAAAAATCTGATGAAGAGGAGGACGAGGACTCCGGCGGGTTCTTTGCATGGTTCACCAGTGGCGGTGCCAATTCACTAGGTGCATTGGGTTTGTTGGGTTTGTCCGGTGCTAAGAAGAGCTCGGGCACCACGGTGAATGTCACCGTGACCACCAGCTCATCTGACGGCAGTTCAAGCGGCTCCGGCTCCGGCTCCGGCAGTTCCACCCTTCCTGCCGTGTCCTCCTTGACCATCAGCGCAGACAGCGGCACCAGCAGCAGCGACTTCATCACCAAAACCGCCAGCCAAACGGTGAGTGGCACCTTGTCGACATCGTTGCTGTCCGGACAAACCGTGAACGTCTCAACCGACAACGGCAGCACGTGGACCGCAGCCACTGCCACTACCGGCAGCACCACCTTCTCGCTGAGTGGGGCAACGCTCTCGGGTAGCAGCAATCTGATGGCCAAAGTGGTCAACGCCTCACTGGCAGAAGGCACATCGCTCACCAAAGCCTATGTGCTGGACACCACCGCACCCACTGCCACGCTGACAGCCGCCACCTACGCCAACACCGCCAAAGCCACGGTGCAAAGCAGCGAAACAGGTACGGCCTACTTGGTGCACAGCAGCGTCAGCGTGACAGATGAGGCCAGCATCACCAGTGCAACCGGCACCTTGTGGAACAAAGTCACCGTCAGCGAGACTGACACTGATACCTTGTTGTCACTCACGGGTTTGTCGGATGGCACTTACTCGCTGTACACCGTGGATGTTGCCGGCAATGTGTCCACCGTATCGAGCAACACCTTCACGGTGGACGCCACAGCCACGGCGCTCTCCAACACCATCACCCAGTTGCTGATGTCGTACGACACCGGCAGCAGCCCCACCGACAGAATCACCAAGACCACCAGCCAAACCATCAGCGGCACCTTGAGCGAGGCCTTGGCTAGCAATGAACTGGTGTACATCTCCACCGATGGCGGTTTGAACTGGTCTTCAGCGGTTGCCACCACGGGCAGCACCAGTTTCAGCTTGAGTGGTTTATCGCTAGAGCTAGGTGCCGACAACAGCATGATGGCCAAAGTGTTAAACACCTCAACGCTTGGCAGCAGCGCGGTCTACACCACCTTGTACACCTTGGACACCACCGCACCGACGGTCGCCATCACCAGCAGCAAAACCACCGCCGCCATAGGCGAGAGCCTGACCCTGACCTTTACCTTCAGCGAAGTGCCGGTGGGCTTCAGTGCTTCAGATATTTCGGTGACCAACGGTACAGTGAGCGGATTGACGGTGGACGCCACCGACAACAAGGTCTACACCGCCACGCTGGAACTGAGCAACACCTTAACCAACGGTAGTTCCGTGGTCAGCATAGCCAGCAGCAAGTTTTATGACGTGGCAGGTAACGCTAACTCGGCCAGCAGTTCAGTGAGCGTCTCAGTCGACAACGTAGCACCGACAGTCAGTAGCGTGGCCCTAACATCTGCCACAGACGCACAAAACAATTACCTTAACGCAGGGGACGTGGTGTCGGCCACGGTGACCTTCAGCGAAGCGGTGACGGTGGACACCACCAGCGGTACGCCTTACCTGAACCTGAACATCGGCGGCACCACGGTGCAAGCCGCTTATGCCAGCGGCACGGGCACCACGGCGCTGACCTTCACTTACACCATCTTGTCCGGTCAAACCGATGCCAACGGCATCAGCATTGACGCCAACAGCTTGAACTTGAACAGCGGCACCATCAGTGACTCTGCAAGCAACAACGCCGCCTTGACCCACACGGCAGTTTCGGACAACGCCAGCTACATGGTGGACACCACAGCACCGACCACCACGGTGTCCACGGTGGCGTTCAGCGCAGACACAGGCACTAGCAGCAGCGACTTCATCACCGCAACGGCCGCGCAAGACATCAGCGGCACCTTGAGCGCCAACATAGCCAGTGGTGAGACGGTGTATGTGTCGCTCAACAACGGCAGCACATGGACAGCCGCCACCACCACCGTGGGACAAAACACCTACAGCCTGACGGGGCAGACCCTGACCAGCAGCAACACCTTGAAAGTGAAGTTGACAGATGCTGCGGGTAACAGTGGCACAGCGCTGAGTCAGGCTTATGTGTTGGATGCTGCAGCGCCCACCGTCAGCAGTGTGGCCATTACATCTGCCACGGGTGTGCAAAACAGCACTCTTAACGCAGGGGACGTGGTGACGGCCACGGCGACGTTCAGCGAAGCGGTAACGGTGGACACCTCGGGCGGTACGCCTTACCTCAACTTGAACATTGGCGGCACCACGGTACAGGCCGCTTATGCCAGCGGCACGGGCACCACGGCGCTGACCTTCAGCTACACCATCTTGTCTGGCCAAAACGATGCCAACGGCATCCGCATTGACGCCAACAGCCTGAACTTAAACAGCGGCACCATCCAAGACGATTCAGGCAACAACGCTGCCCTGACCCACACCGCCGTGACGGACAACGCCAGTTACATGGTCGACGCCATCGCACCGACAGTCAGCAGCGTGGCCCTCACATCTGCCACAGGCGCACAAAGCAGTTATCTGAACACTGGCGATGTGGTGACGGCCACGGTGACCTTCAGCGAAGCGGTAACTGTGGACACTTCGGGCGGTACGCCTTACCTCAACTTGAACATTGGCGGTACAACCGTTCAAGCAGCGTATGCCAGTGGCACTGGTACGACGGCGCTGACCTTCAGCTACATCATTCTGTCAGGCCAAAACGATGCCAACGGCATCAGCATTGACGCCAACAGCCTGAACTTGAACAGCGGCACCATCAGTGACGCTGCAGGCAACAACGCCGCCCTGACCCACACCGCCGTGACAGATAACGCCAGCTACATGGTCGACGCGATCGCACCGACAGTCAGCAGCGTGGCCATCACATCTGCCATAGACGCACAAAACAATTACCTCAATGCAGGCGACGAGGTGACGGCCACGGTGACGTTCAGCGAGGCGGTGACGGTGGTGACCACCAGTGGTACGCCTTACCTCAACTTGAACATTGGCGGCACCACGGTACAGGCCGCTTATTCCAGCGGCAGTGGAACGACGGCGCTGACCTTCAGCTACACCATCTTGTCTGGCCAAAACGATGCCAACGGCATCCGCATTGACGCCAACAGCCTGAACTTGAACAGCGGCACCATCCAAGACGACTCAGGCAACAACGTCGCCTTGACCCACACCGCCGTGACAGACAACGCCAGCTACATGGTCGACACCAGCGCACCTGCCGCACCTTCAGTGGCCTTGACCAGCGACACAGGCGACAGCAGCAGCGACAACATCACCACCAACAGCAGCGTGACGGT
>CAMCWS010000012.1 GCA_945882755.1 Bordetella parapertussis
TATTCGCCCTTAGCGCCTCGCCCCATCAGCGTCGCCACCGCTTGCTGCGGTGAAGTCTGGCCTTGCAACACCGCCACCACCGCTTGAGCGATGGGCATGTCCACGCCAAGCTGTTGGGCGCGTTGCACCACGGTTTGCGCGCTGTACACACCTTCTGCCACATGACCCAAAGACAGCAACACTTGGCTGAGCGACTGACCTTGCGCCAGGGCCATGCCCACCTGCCTGTTGCGACTCAAGTCGCCGGTAGCAGTCAGCACCAAGTCGCCCAAACCACTCAAACCCATAAAAGTATCGGCACGGGCACCCATGGCCAACCCTAGACGGGTGATTTCAGCCAAACCGCGGGTAATCAGCGCAGCACGGGCGTTCAAGCCCAACTGCATGCCATCACACAAACCCGTGGCGATGGCCATGACATTTTTGACTGCACCACCGACCTCCACGCCCACCACATCCTCATTGGCATAGACCCGCAAGTTGTCGCCGTGAAAAGCCTCCACCAATGCCTGACGCACTGAGGCGTGTTCACTAGCAGCCACCAAAGCGGCGGGTTGTCCTGCCGCCACTTCTTGCGCAAAACTGGGGCCGCTCAGCACCCCAGCCAACATGCCAGGCGCTACCTCGGCTTGCACCTCATGAGTCAGCAAACCTTGAGATACAGCGCTTGAAGAAGCGGCCTCAAAACCTTTGCACAACCAAGCCAGTGGTTTTTGATTTTGCCAAGGCGCAAGCGCTTGCAACACCGCACGCAGAGAGGCCATGGGCGTGGCCAACACGGTTAAATCGACACCCGACAAAGCGTCTGTAAAAGACGCGTGGCTTAAGCGCAAGGATGTGGGAAGCACCACACTGGGCAAGTAGCGGGCATTGACACGCTGGTGCTGCAGGGCTTGAACCAAGCTCGCGTCCCGCGCCCACAAAGTAACCTCGTGGCGCGAAGCGGCCTGCACCGCCAGCGCCGTACCCCAAGCGCCTGCGCCAACGATGAGCAGTTTCACTGCAGCTTTTGCTCAGCGGCCATGCGCTGCTGTTGGTCGTACATGGCTTGGAAATTGATTTCAGCCATATGTACAGGCGGAAAACCTGCTCGCTGAATCACATCAGCCACATTGCCGCGCAAATAGGGGTAAATGATTTGCGGACACGCAATGCCTGTCACGGGTTGCAACTGGCCTTCGGGCAGGTTGCGGATCTCAAAAATACCGGCTTGCTTGGCTTCGACCAAAAACATGGTTTGGTCGTTGATTTTGGTCGTGACATTGGCGGTCACCGTGATTTCAAACACGCCTTCACCAATTTGCTCTGAGCCCAAGCCAATTTGGATGTCCACCGAAGGCGCTTCCTGCGACAACAAAATCGCGGGTGAATTGGGCTGCTCTAAAGACAGGTCTTTGAGGTAAATGCGCTGGATTTGAAAAACGGGATCGTTGGCTTCGGCCATGGTGAGCTTCCTGAAAATAAAAAACCCGCTTAGCGACTGCTTCCTGAGCGGGCGATGGTTAGGTGGCGAAGTTTATGTCAGCTTGCTTGCAGCAAAGGCATGAGGCCACCACGGCTGTCCAAAGCCATCAAATCATCGCAACCACCCACATGGGTCTCGCCAATGAAGATTTGCGGCACGGTACGCCTGCCGGTCAAGGCCATCATGCGGTCGCGCTCATCAGGGGCGAGGTCGATTCGCACCTCCTGGATATGCTCGACGCCGCGAGATTTGAGGATTTGCTTGGCCCGGTTGCAATAGGGACAAACAGCGGTGGTGTACATCTTGATGGGTGGCATGGTCTGACAGTGGGTTAGGTTTTTTCCAAAGGTAAATTGGCTTCTTGCCAAATCTTCAAGCCGCCCGACAGGCTGTGGGCTTGCTCAAAACCAAGTTTGGTGGCGATTTTTTGGGCACGTTGCGAACGAACACCGCTGGCGCACACCAAAATGAGGGGGCGTTTTTTGTCATTGATGGCTTTGCCGAGGCTGGACTCCAATACATCGATAGCGATATTTTTCGCGCCAATCAAATGCCCGGTGGAGAACTCCTCTGGACTGCGCACATCGACAATATGCGCTCTTTCTCGGTTGATCATCAACACCGCTTGGGTGGGGGACAAGCCGGCCTTACCCATGACTTGCAATGTGGGCAAAAGCAGCGCCAAGCCAGACAGCACAGCCACCAGAACCAACATCCAGTTATCGATCAAAAAACTCACCATGGTTACCTTGGAAATTTGTCTTAGAAGTGTCATTTTAGAATGCATTCTTTTTTTCTGACTCAACAAGGTCATTTTTCCCCATGTACACCCTGGTGCTTATTCGACACGGCGAATCTATTTGGAACCTGGAAAACCGCTTCACAGGCTGGGCTGATGTCGACCTCACCCCCACGGGCGTGGCCCAAGCTCGCCGTGCCGGCGAACGATTGAAAGAGGCAGGTTTCGATTTTGATGTGGCCTACACCAGCTTGCTTAAACGCGCCATCCACACCTTGTGGCAAGCCTTGGATGGCATGGACCGCACTTGGTTGCCGGTGACTCACCACTGGCGCCTCAATGAGCGCCATTACGGCGCATTGCAAGGCTTGAACAAAGCCGAGACCGCCCAGCAGTATGGCGATGCGCAGGTCATGGCTTGGCGACGCAGTTTTGATGTCCCCCCCCCTGCTTTAGATCCCAGCGACAGCCGTTACGAGGGCAGCGATCGCCGCTACGCCAAGCTCAGCTCTGGTCAGGTGCCGCTGACCGAGTGCCTCAAAGACACGGTTGAGCGGGTCATGCCCTTTTGGAACGAATCGCTCGCGCCTGCCATCCGCGCTGGCCAACGTGTGTTGGTCAGTGCGCACGGCAACTCGCTGCGGGCGCTGGTGAAATACCTCGACAACATCGCCGACCAAGACATCGTGGGCCTGAATATCCCCAATGGCGAGCCTTTGGTCTACGAATTAGATGCCGATTTGCGCCCCATTCGCAGCTACTACCTGAAAGACGTTTAGGGCTCGCAAACCATTGCCAGTCAAGGTTAATATGCATAAAGGCCTGCGCTTGCGATGCAGGCACAGTAAACTATCTTCTTCAATTGCCAATTAACGGCTTTTTTTAATACAGGGTAAAAATGGGCCAAAAACTCAAAATCGCAGGCTGGATCAGCATTGGTGCCCTGACGGGTGCATTAACCACTTTTTCGCTGCAAACGGTTGCTCGTGCCAATATGGCGCCCTTGCCGCTGGAAGAGTTGCAGCAACTCGCCGCAGTTTTCAGCATGGTCAAGAGCGATTACGTCGAAACTGTTGACGAGAAAAAACTCATCAACGATGCCATCTCCGGCATGGTTTCCAGCCTAGACCCGCATTCCCAGTATTTCGACAAAAAATCCTACAAAGAATTCCGTGAAGGCACGACAGGCAAGTTTGTGGGTGTCGGCATCGAAATTTCCCAAGAAGACGGCATGGTCAAGGTGGTTTCACCCATCGAAGGTTCACCGGCAGACCGCGCGGGCTTGAAGCCTGGCGACTTGATCACCAAAGTCGATGACACCTCCATGAAAGGTTTGTCATTGAATGAGGCTGTCAAGCGTATGCGTGGCGAACCCCGTACCAAGGTATTGCTCACCATTTACCGTAAGGACGAAAACCGCACCTTCCCTGTCACCATCATTCGTGAAGAGATCAAAACCGTCAGCGTCAAATCCAAGATGATTGAAAACGGCTATGGCTGGATTCGTGTGAGCCAGTTCCAAGAGCGTACCGTTGACGACTTGGCCCGCAAATTGGAAGAGTTGTACAAACAAGACCCCAAAATGAAGGGCTTGGTGCTTGACTTGCGTAACGACCCCGGTGGTTTGTTAGATGCCGCAGTAGCGATTTCTGCGGTCTTCTTGCCCAACAATGTGACCGTGGTTTCCACCAACGGCCAGTTGGAAGAAAGCAAATTCACTTTCAAAGCAGCGCCCGAGTACTACCTGCGTCGTGGCGGACAAGACAGCGTCTCCAGTCTTGCCAGCAAGACCAATGGCTTTTTCAAGAAAATTCCTTTGGTGGTGTTGGTGAATGAAGGTTCCGCTTCAGCCAGCGAAATCGTCGCAGGCGCATTGCAAGACCACAAACGTGCCACTCTCATGGGCAGCCAAACCTTTGGCAAGGGCTCGGTTCAAACCGTTCGCCAACTGGGCTCAGACACCGCTTTGAAAATCACCACAGCCCGTTACTACACGCCCAGTGGCCGCTCCATACAAGCCAAAGGTATCGTGCCTGATTTGCTCATCGATGACACTGCAGAAGGCAGCCCTTATGCAGCTTTGCGCACCCGCGAAGCTGATTTGGAAAAACACCTCAACAGTGGCCAAGGCGAAGAGGCCAAAGACCCAGCGCGTGAAAAAGCCCGCGATGAAGCTTTGAAGCGCCTGGAGGAAGAATCCAAAAAACCTGTCGCAGATCGCAAAACACCCGAGTACGGCAGCCCTGAAGACTTCCAGTTGCAACAAGCCCTCAACCGCTTGAAAAACCAACCTGTGAAGGTCAGCAAAACCCTGACCGAACGTCCTGCCGACAAAAAGGAACAGTAAGGCGTGAATGACGCCCAGCTGCTGCGCTATTCACGGCATATCCTGCTCGATGAGCTTGGCGACCTAGGTCAACAACGGCTGCTTAACAGCCATGCCTTGGTGATTGGCGCTGGAGGTTTGGGCTGCAGCGCAGCCCTTTTTTTGGCGGCCAGTGGTGTGGGACACATCACCTTGGTCGACCATGACGAGGTGGACCTCACCAACTTGCAGCGACAAATTGCCCACAGCACCGAGCGCATAGGTCAAGCCAAAGTGGCTTCAGCCCAACAAGCCATGTTGGCGCTCAACCCCGATATCCGTATCACCGCACTGCAACAAAAAGCCGACCCTGCTTTGCTGGACCAACTCTTGCCCACAACCCAAGTGGTGCTGGACTGCAGCGACAATTTCCAAACTCGTCATATGCTGAACAAGGCTAGCGTGAAACACCGTGTGCCCTTGGTCAGTGGCGCGGTCATTCGCTTGGATGGTCAACTGACCACCTACGACCCTCGGCAAGCTCACTCCCCCTGCTACGCCTGCGTGTTCCCGCCTGACCAAGCGCCCGAAGAAATCAGTTGCGCCACCATGGGTGTATTGGCCCCTTTGGTCGGCGTCATCGGCAGCTTGCAAGCCGCGGAGGCGCTCAAGCTGCTGACCGACTTAGGCAGCTCTTTGGTGGGGCGACTGCAAATGCTCGATGGTCGAAGCTTGGCATGGACCGAAATGCGTCTGCGCCGTCAAGCCGATTGCCCTGTTTGCGGCACGGACAAGCGCTCGTAAAAACGCACCGCCAAAGCAGGTCGATCTGCTTGTGGCGACTCCATACCCGAACGCACAAAACGGTAGTGCGCCTTTTCCACCACCCGGCAACTGGCAGCATTGCGCTCGTCTACGCGGCAAACCAACCGTGCAGCGGGGACAAGCCTCAGTGCGGCGTCGCTCAAGGCGGTGACTGCCTCGCTCATCAAACCCCGCCCATGCGCTGAAGTTCTGCACCAATAACCCAATTCAAACTCCAGCAAATGGGTGTCAATGCGGTGAAAACTGACGCTGCCAAGCAGCGTACCGGTGGTTTTGTCATGCATCAACATCGGCCAAGACAAGCCCAAGACAAAAGCACCAAAGCAAGTTTGGCAGTAGTCTTCTGCTCTTTCGGGTGTTTGTGGCTTTTGTGCCCAAGGCAAAGAGTCGGGCCATTGGCGAAGTGCTGACAAACTCTCTTGCACCGCTGAGTACAAGGCGTCGCCGTCTCCTGGCTGAGGACAGCGCAACCACAAACGCGGTGTCTCAATAGCGTCAAGCCACGCAGTGCTCATACGCCTATGATCCAGCCTTCGAGTGCGTCCATTTCGGGCGGTAAACCATACAGCTTATCGCCAGCCACATGGCGCTGCTGCGCCAAGGCCGCCTGCACCATGCAAAGCACAGCGTCGAGCTTGTCGCCACTGGCGTCTGCAACCAACGCATCATGCTGAGCAGACCGCAAATACAGCGACAGCCCCAATTGACCATTTTGCAAGCCCTGCAAAATATCCTTGCGGGCAATCAAACGCTCCGGCGTTTGTTTGGCCTTATCGTCGCTTTTGTAACTGCGCGACCCCATCAGTTGCCGCGCCAACCACCCAGGGTAGGCCTCCAATGCCACACGCTGTGTGTCGCCTGCATGCAGGCCCGGAAAATCCAAACCCGCTTGCAACATCAAAGGCACACCGGCATGAAGCATGTAAGCCACGGGTGGGTTCACCCATTTCATGGAGGGGCTAGATCCAGCTGGAATATCGGTGGCGCGGTGGGCAAATTTGCCACCTGCGGGACGGTGATCGCAAAAGGCTTTGAAGGTGGCGCGAATCTCTTCGCGGCTGAGCGAGGCGAAATGGTCGATGCAGGCTTTCCAACCAAGGGGCCACTTCATCGTGGCAACCAACTCGCGGGGTAAACCGAATGGCAAATCAAAACCACCCACCCAAGGGCCTGGCGTATGCAAAGCTTGCTCGAACGCCACAAGGCTTGTGCAAGCTTGCAAACCCTCGAGAACCAAGCGCTTATCTCGCCACGCCCCCCAAGCAAGCACGATGGATTTGCGCGTCGAGGGCGAACTGCTGAAGTCACAACCCAGCAGACGTGTCATAGCGAAAAACTCAGGCGCGGCCCAAAATAGCGGCCGTGGCCATCAACTCTTCCAGCAAGGCCAAAGAAACGTGGCCAGAAACCGCATAAGGGTTGAGTACGGGAAGTTCGGAATACTTCAACACCACCGAGGTATTGAGTTTGGACAAATTCACCTGCCCCATGGTCCAACCGCCAAAACGGCGTTCGGCAATTTCTTCATAGCAGAGCAGCACCACATCGGTATGGCGCTTGTCGCTGACGATTTGTCCGTACAAGTTATTGACTTGGTTGCGGCCGCCTTCAATCGCTTGCAAATAAATGCCGCCGCCATAGCAAAGAATGCCAGTGATGCCATTGGCCATATTGTGTTCACGGGCCACAGCCAAGATGGAGTCTGTGGCCGCAGTAGCGTTGGGGTCTAACGCTCGGCTGACATAAAGCAAACGCACCAACATGCCATCAGTCCTTTTTTGGAATCAGTGAAAGAAATTCGCGGCGCAAATTCGGGTCTTTCAAAAATGCACCACGCATGACCGAATTGATCATGCGGCTGTCCATGTCTTTGACGCCGCGCCACGCCATGCAGTAGTGAGAAGCTTCCATGACGATGGCCAAGCCATCGGGTTGGGTTTTGACTTGAATCAGGTCAGCCAACTGCACCACCGCCTCTTCTTGGATCTGGGGGCGCCCCATGACCCATTCAGCCAGTCGAACGTATTTGGACAATCCAATCACATTGGTGTGTTCATTGGGCAAAACGCCAATCCAAATTTTTCCAATGACGGGGCAAAAATGGTGGCTGCATGCACTGCGAACCGTGATGGGCCCCACGATCATCAGTTCATTCAAATGCTCTGCATTGGGAAACTCGGTGATGACAGGAGGGCTAACGAAGCGGCCACGAAAGACTTCTTGCACGTACATTTTGGCGACACGCCTAGCGGTGTCTGCGGTGTTGTGGTCATGCTCGGTGTCGATGACAAGGCTGCTGAGCACGCCTTTCATTTTGTCGGCCACTTCGTCGAGCAGTTTGTCAAGTTCGCCAGGCTCAATGAAGTCGGCAATATTGTCGTTGGCGTGAAAACGCTTGCGCGAAGCTTGCAATCTTTCGCGGATTTTGATGGACACAGGAACACCTGCGTCATGTGCCTCAGAAGTCATTTTTGTCTCTGTCTTTTTCAACATGTCAAATATACTAACAGCAGATGACCGAGGGAGCCTAGGGGCACCGACAAAGACCTTGCCTAGGCGGTTTCGACTTTGCGCAAACGGATATGCAGTTCACGAAGCTGCTTTTCATCCACCAGCGAGGGCGCCTGGGTAAGCAAGCACTGCGCACGCTGGGTTTTTGGAAAAGCGATCACGTCGCGAATGGAGTCAGCACCGGTCATCAGCGTCACGATACGGTCTAAACCAAAGGCCAAGCCGCCGTGGGGAGGTGCGCCGTATTGCAAGGCGTCGAGCAAGAAGCCAAATTTGATTTGCGCTTCCTCGGGGGTAATCTTCAAGGCATCGAATACTTTTTGCTGCACATCAGCGCGGTGAATACGCACCGAGCCGCCACCGATCTCCCAGCCGTTGAGCACCATGTCATAGCCTTTGGCAATGCACTTCTCGGGTGCGGTGACCATCCAATCTTCGTGCCCATCTTTGGGTGCCGTGAAGGGGTGGTGTACGGCGTTGTAGCGGTCGGCTTCTTCGTCGAATTCGAACATGGGGAAATCCACCACCCACAAAGGCGCCCAGCGGTCTTGCAACAAGCCTTGTTTTTTGCCGAAGTCACTGTGTCCGATTTTCAGTCGCAAGCCGCCGATAGCGTCATTCACCACTTTGGCTTTGTCAGCGCCAAAGAACAACAAATCACCGTCTTGTGCGCCGCTGCGGGACAAAATCTCGGCAATGGCTTTGTCGTGCAGGTTTTTCACAATCGGGGACTGCAAGCCTTCACGGCCTTTGGCCACTTCATTGACCTTGATCCACGCCAAACCTTTGGCGCCGTAAATTTTCACAAACTCGGTGTAGCCATCAATCTCGCCACGGCTCATCTCACCACCACCTGGCACACGCAGTGCAACGACGCGTCCGCCTTTGCTGGTGGCGGGGCCACTGAACACTTTGAAGTCCACATCCGCCATGACGTCTGTGAGTTCAGTGAACTCAAGTTGGACGCGCAAATCGGGCTTGTCAGAGCCAAAGCGGTGCATGGCTTCTGCATAGGCCATGATGGGGAAGTCACCCAAGTCGATATCGAGCACCTGCTGGAACACGCCTTTGATCATGTCTTGGAACAGGGCGCGAATTTCCTCTTCACCTAAAAATGACGTTTCAATATCAATCTGGGTGAACTCGGGTTGGCGGTCTGCTCGCAGATCTTCATCGCGAAAACATTTGGTGATTTGGTAATAGCGGTCAAAGCCCGACACCATCAGCAATTGCTTGAACAACTGAGGTGACTGGGGCAGCGCAAAGAAATGGCCATCGTGAACACGGCTGGGTACCAAGTAGTCACGAGCGCCCTCAGGCGTGCTTTTGGTCAGCATGGGGGTTTCAATATCGACAAAACCATTGGCGTCCAAAAACTTGCGTACTGCCATGGATACCCGGTAGCGCAGCATCAGATTTTTCTGCATGTAGGGGCGACGCAGGTCCAGTACCCTGTGAGTCAAACGGGTGGTCTCTGACAAATTGTCATCATCGAGTTGGAAGGGCGGCGTAACTGATGGGTTGAGCACCACCAACTCATGGCAAAGCACTTCGATCTTGCCGCTTTTGAGTTGTTCATTGACGGTGCCTTCGGGGCGCGATCTCACCACGCCTTTAATTTGCACACAAAATTCATTGCGGATGTCTTCCGCCACTTTGAACATATCGGCACGATCAGGGTCACAAACCACCTGTACATAGCCCTCACGGTCGCGCAAATCGATAAAGATCACGCCACCGTGGTCGCGTCGGCGATTGACCCATCCGCACAAAGACACGTTCTGTCCTTGCAATGCTTCGGTGACCAATCCACAGTAATGCGTTCTCATAGCTTGTTGTCCAGTCTGAAAAGGGGTTATGACCTAAGGCGCTCTAAGGCGCTTTAACTTAATGAGGGGTGGTGGGTAAAGCTGTGGGAGAGACAGCACCCATGGAGATGACATAAGTCAGCGCTTCGTCCACGCTCATGTCGAGTTCAATCACATCGGCGGCTGGTACCAGCAAAAAAAACCCGCTGGTGGGATTGGGCGTGGTGGGAACATACACGCTCATAAAACCTTCCCCCAAATGCATTTTCACTTCACCTTGGGGAGTGCCGGTTTGAAAGGCAATGGTCCACGTACCTTGGCGTGGGTATTGCAACAACACAGCCTTGCGAAACGCATTTCCGTTGCTTGAAAAAAGTGTGTCAGATACTTTTTTAACGCTGTTATAGATGGACTTGACGATGGGTATGTGCGTGAAAAGCTTGTCCCATTGTTTGACCATCCAGCGGCCCGCCACATTGGAAGCCAAAGCGCCGGTCAGTACCAGCACCAAGAACACCATCACAACGCCGAGGCCTTTGATGCCATTGAGTTGCTGCAAAGACTCTGTGTGAACTTGGGGCAAGACACTGCCCAAGCCGAACAGCACATTGGCCAAAATACCGTCAAGGGCACCGACCAACCAACTCAGAACCCATAGGGTGATGGCCAAAGGTAACCACACCAGTAATCCCGCCAAGATGTATTTTTTGAGATTCATACTTTGAGTAGAAAAAAACTGCAGCCGCGATGAACGGGTTCAGTGACAAGCACAAGAAGGTGCGCAAGAAGCGGCACTGGTTGCTGCAGGGGTGTCTGAGGGTTTGGCCGGCGTTGCTGCATCTGGCGCAGCCGTGGTGGTGCTGTCGGTGCTAGCAGGGGCTGGATTGCCCCCACCTTTGAAATCGGTGGCGTACCAGCCAGAACCTTTGAGCTGAAAACCAGCTGCCGTGAGTTGCTTGGTGTAGGAGGGCTTGCCGCAAGAAGGGCATTCACTCAAGGGCGGGTCAGACATTTTTTGCAGCTGGTCTTTAGCGAAGCCGCAAGCGCTGCATTTATAGGCATAAATTGGCATAGATGATTCGCAGAGTGAGCTCAGATTGATGCCTTAAATTGTAAGCTTTTTATGCAGGAGAAGCCCCCAGCGCCTGAAAACCGCATCCAACTATTCATATACTACGCGCTTGGCACTCGCACAGCGAGTTTCTTTGTTGGGTTATCCACTTTTACTTATGGAGTCTCTGCCATCATGAACAAACGTCTTTTATGGCTTGTCTTAGCCTGCTTGTCTGTCGCGGCTTGTGGCAAAAAGGAAGAGCCACAGGCTCCCGTTGCTGCAGCACCTGTGATTGCAGAAGAGAAGGTCTTGAACGTTTATAACTGGCCCGATTACATCGCGGCCGACATGATCGCCAATTTCGAAAAAGAAACTGGCATCAAAGTCAACTACCAAACTTTTGAAAACAATGAAGGCCTACAAGCCAAATTGGTGGCAGGTAACTCTGGCTACGACATCGTGGTGCCAGGCTCCGTGTTTGTGAAAGCGCAAATCGAAGCGGGTCTGCTGAAAAAACTCGACAAATCTCAAATACCCAATTACAACAACCTCGATCCCGCATTGATGAGCAAACTTGTAAGCGTTGACCCAGGCAATGAATATGTTCTTCCTTGGGCGTGGAGCTTCACCACCGTGGCCATCAACAAAGCCAAAGTAAGCAAAGCTTTGGGCAGCACCCCCATGCCTGAAAACGCATGGGACCTGGTGTTCAACCCCACTTACACCTCCAAGCTCAAGTCCTGTGGCATCGCTTACCTCGATTCACCCTCCGAAATTTTGCCCCCTGCCCTGCACTACATCGGTAAAAACGCTTACTCGGAAGATGCTGCCGACCACAAAGCGGCTGGCGAAATGTTGGCCAAGGTTCGCAAAGACATTCGTTTGTTCTCTAGCACCATGATTGACGACGTTGCGGGTGGCAAAGCATGCGTGGCCTTGGGTTGGGCGGGTGACTTCAATATCGCGATTGCCCGTGTCAATGAAAACAAGAGCGGCCAAGACATCGAAGTGCTTTTACCCAAAACCGGTGGCCTGATCTTCTTTGACAACTTGGCCGTACCAGCTGATGCCAAGCACCCCAACAATGCCATGGCTTTCATCAATTACTTCCTGAAACCCGAAGTATCCGCCGCTCTCACCAATGAACTGGGTTATCCCACTGCCAACAAAGCCAGCTTGGCGAATGTGAACCCCGAAGTGGCCCAAAACAAAGCCGTGTTTCCTGATGAAGCCAATTTGGGCTTGATGGTGCCGCCAGCTGCATTGGGCAATGCTGCACGGGAATCCATGACAGCTGTCTATACCAGCTTCAAAAAAGGCAAATAAAGATTTTGGCGGACACTGAAGTTATAGCTAAGGTGTCTGCCGTCTTTAGGCTAATTCAAATATCTTGAAGACCTTGTCGTCCACTTTGGGACTGCTGTTCTTGCGGCGTGGCCGCTTGATGGTTTTGGGTGTCCCATGGTTTTGGTTATTGCTGTTTTTTGCTGTTCCCTTTTTCATACTGCTGCGCATCAGTGTGACCGACATGGGGGAGCAACTCAACCCCTTTGCCCCGCTCGTTGATATTCAAGCGGGGCATTTTTCTTTACGCCTAAAGTTCTCGCACTATGTGTCGTTGTTCTTGGATCCTGACTCGGGTTGGGGACAGACGCTGTACATCGAATCTTATTTGCTGTCTTTGCGCTACGCTTTTTTCACGACCTGCTTGTGTTTGTTCTTTGGCTATCCCTTTGCTTATTTTTTAGCCCGCAGTCCCAGCAATGTTCGTCCTTTGTTGCTGCTGTTGGTCATGCTGCCTTTTTGGACCTCATTTTTGTTGCGGGTGTATGCATGGAAGGGCTTGCTGGCCGATGCAGGATTGATCAACAACCTGATGCTGGCAGTGGGCTTGATAGATGAACCTCTGCAACTGCTCTACAACGATGTCTCCATGCTGGTCGGCATGACCTATGTCTACCTGCCCTTCATGGTGTTGCCGCTTTATGCCAATTTAGTCAAGCTTGACCTGCGCTTACTTGAAGCCGCTCAAGACCTGGGGGCCACGCCTTGGAAGACTTTCTGGCTCATCACCGTGCCCATGAGTCGCGCTGGCATTGTGGCGGGATCCATCTTGGTTTTCATTCCCTGCTTAGGAGAATTTGTCATTCCCTCTCTTTTGGGTGGCGCAGAAAACATCATGATTGGTCGGGTGGTGTGGGATGAAATGTTCAGCAGCAACAACTGGCCGCGTGCCAGTGCTTTATCCATTGTGTTGATTTTGGGCGTGGTCATTCCATTGGCTTGGTTTAACCAACGCTTGGCCCGCAAAGTCGAAGAGGAAAGCCGGTAATGCAGGCCAACCGATGGCACCGTTATGTCAGCCGCTTATGGCTGGGTGGCGTGTTTTTATTTTTCTATTTACCACTGATGTTTTTGTTGGTGTTCTCCTTCAACAGCACCCGCCAAGACAGCCAGTTCACAGGTTTTTCCCTTCGTTGGTATCAGGCTTTGGGGCAAGACACCCGTTTGGTTGAAGGTTTTTTACTGTCGTTGAATGTGGCTTTGCTCAGCGCCACCTTGGCAACGGTATTAGCTACCTTGGCAGCTTATGCCTTGATACGCTTTGGCGCGTTCAAAGGTCGCTCCTTGTTCAATGCGATGCTGAGTTCACCTCTGGTCATGCCCGAAGTCATCATTGGCTTGTCCTTGCTGTTGCTGTTTGTGGGCATGGAGCGCTGGGTGGGTTGGCCTGGACGGGGCGCCACCACCATCGTGCTGGGCCATGCCTTGCTGGGCATGGCGTATGCCACTGTGGTGGTTCAGTCTCGCCTCAAAGAGATGGACCGGTCTATTGAAGAGGCTGCACTTGACCTAGGTTGCCGGCCCTACCAAGTATTTTTTCTGGTGACACTGCCCAATATCTCGCAGGCTTTGGTTGCCGCTTGGTTGCTGACCTTCACCTTGTCATTTGATGATGTGGTGATTTCCGAATTTTTATCTGGGCCTGGCGTGACCACCCTGCCCCAAGTGATCTTCAGCTATGCACGGCGTGGTGTGAACCCTTCGATTTATGCAGCCGCCACGCTATTGATGGCCGTGGTCAGTTTGGCAGTGGTGTTCTACGGGGTGCATACGGCCCGAAAGATGCGACGTGAAGCCTACCGGCCAGTGGACTGAATATCAGCCGGCCAGACTCCACACGCCAAGGGTGGCCGTGATGACGATGCCGGCCATAAAGCCCAAGACCAACAACAAAATAGCCTGCAAGTTTTGATGCGTTCGGCGTTGCGCTTCTATCAAACGAATCAATTCATCACGCTCTGCCATCGGGTCCCGCTGCAAATAGGCGTGTACCAAGCGAGGAATCTCAGGAATGAGTTTGGCAAAACGAGGTGCTTCAATCTTGAGTTGCTGCCAAAACTTTTGTGGCCCCATTTGCTCAAGCATCCACTTTTCCAAGAAAGGTTTGGCGGTGCTCCATAGATCGAGGTCAGGGTCAAGCTGCCGCCCCAAGCCTTCGATGTTGAGCAAGGTTTTTTGCAACAACACCAACTGCGGTTGTATTTCCACCTGGAAGCGTCTAGAGGTTTGGAACAGGCGCAGCAACACCATGCCCAAGGAAATTTCTTTCAAGGGCCTGTCGAAATAAGGCTCGCACACCGCTCGAATAGCCGCCTCCAGCTCATCCACCCGAGTTTGTTCGGGAACCCAGCCAGACTCGATATGCAATTCGGCCACACGCTTGTAATCACGTCGGAAAAACGCCGTGAAGTTTTGCGCTAAATAATCTTTATCAACTTCGGTAAGGGTACCCACAATGCCGAAGTCAAGTGACACATAGCGGCCAAAGGTGGCGCTGTCAGTGCTGACTTGGATATTGCCGGGGTGCATATCGGCATGAAAGAAACCATCTCGAAAAACTTGCGTGAAAAACAAGGTCACGCCATCTTTAGCGAGTTGCGGGATGTTGACGCCAGCCTTGCGCAAAGCCTCGGTATGGCTGATAGGGATGCCGTACATGCGCTCCATGACCAATACATTGGGGCGGCAATACTCCCAGACCATTTCGGGTATCAAAACCAAATTCAAACCTTCCATATTGCGGCGCAATTGCGCTGCATTGGAGGCCTCACGAACCAAATCAAGCTCGTCGTGCAGATGCTTGTCAAACTCGGCCACCACCTCGCGGGGCTTGAGTCGTTTCCCATCACTCGAGAGCCGCTCTACCCATGTCGCCATATTGCGCATGAGGTCTAAATCTTTGTCGATGACTTTGAGCATGCCTGGACGCAGCACCTTCACTGCCACCTCGCGTTCAGGCTCACCCTTGTTGTTACGCAGTCGCCCAAAATGGACTTGAGCGACTGATGCGCTGGCAACAGGCGTATGTTCAAAATGGCTAAACACCTCGTCTAGTTTTTTACCAAAAGCCTTTTCAATCATGGCCACCGCTTGCGCGGAAGGAAAAGGGGGCACTTGGTCTTGCAGTTTGGCGAGTTCATCTGAGATGTCCTCAGGCAACAAATCCCGACGGGTAGATAGCACTTGACCAAATTTGACGAATACAGGGCCCAAGCTCTCCAACGCAAGCCGTAAGCGCTCGCCACGGGGCGCACGTAAATTTCGCCCAAACGTAAGTACACGAGAGACAACCTTTAGCCAAGGCTGCTTGAAGCCGGAGAGCAGTAATTCGTCGAGGCCGAAGCGCAGCACGATCCAGACGATAAAGATGCCGCGGTCTATGCGGATCATGAGGGGTGTACCGTAGACGAGGCTGGCTCAGGCAAAAAACCTTTGAGTGCCGTGAATACGCGCTTGGCCATGGCCACACATTGGTGAGCCATCGCATCACCAAGGACCCGAGACAGGTCTTCCTCGATATCCCATCGCACATGGTCGACCAGCCAATTGATATCTGCTGCCAACATGACGTCCCCCTGCACTTGCATCGTGGGTTTGTCGCCCTGGACCAAGCCTTGCACAATGGCCCATGGCGACTCTTGGCTGATGTGCAAGGACAAGTCTGGCGAGTTTTGCAACACGGTTCTTTCAAGTAAGCCCGCAGGCGTGATGCGGCACGCAAGTTGCAGCTGTCGCCAGCTGATTTGCAGTGTGCGGTTTTGCTGCCGCTTGAGCCTTGATGTAGCCGCGGGTTCTTGCATCAAGACATGGTTAAGCAAAAGAAGCACACGGTCTTGCGCCTCATCAATCAAGGCAGCAGGTGGCTGCAAATGCATCACAGCAGAGCTGAACTGGGCAGCTAACTCTGCCAACGAAGGTAAAGGCTTCATCAACAAGGGTGCTTACTGCAATGCCTGCACGCCAGCGACCAGCCAACCGATGTGTCCATTTTTAGGCTTGGTCATGTTCCATACCTCTCGGAAGGGACTGGGGCCTGCGGTCGCATCCTCACGAATCAAACCAGAGAACTCGATACTGGCCATATAGCCTTCACCCAAATCTTCAATGCCCAGTAACTGCGCTTCCAGCATGACCACTTCAGTGGTGTTGGGACCAGAGACCATCTGTTCCCGCTCTGCCAACTGGGACTGAATTTCAACCAGCATGTCATCGGTCATCATCACGCGCAAGGCTGGAATGTCAGATATGTCCCATGCAGCTTGTAAATTGATGAAATTTTGTTTGGCTGCTTGGACAAAACCTTGCACATCGAAGCCTTCTGGAATGCTCCAGTTTTGACCACTGCCCATCAGTGACGCACCAATTCGGGCGGTCGCACGATTGGGGGCGGTTTGAGACGGGTAAGGGGTGCTAGTGTTTTCCCAAGGGCGGGCCGAGGCATCGTTGCCCACCTTGGCGGGGTTGTACTGCGGCGCATGGTCAGGATTACCAGCAGAGCCAGCACCGCCAAAGGCATAAGGAGATGCGGTTTGATTGCCAACACGGCGGCGCATGAACCATCCCACCAGCAGCATTAAACCCAAAGCCAATAAACCGAACATCAGGAATTGACCAAACTCTGCGCCAAAGCCCATGGAATGCGCTAGCCATGCCAAGCCCAAGCCGGCAGCCAAGCCACCGAGCATGGCACCCCAAGGTCGACGCGGTTGCTGTACTGCAGGCGCAGCAGATGAAGGCTTGGCAGCCGGCGCTGTGGCAGCGTTTTGACCCGCTGGGCGGGCCGCTTCTCGTTGGGTGACAGCGCCTGACTGCTTGCCGAAAGAACGCCCACCGCCCAAGCGCTTGGCCTCTGCCTGGACACTGAATGTCAGCATGACAACACTCAATAACAAAGACATGATTTTCATAAATTTCTTTCCATCCATCAACGTATTCCAACATGCAATGCCACTACTCCCAAGGAGAGGTTATGAATGTCCACATGCGCAAAACCGCTTTGTTGCATGAGAACTTTCAACGTCGCTTGATCCGGGTGCATCCGGATGGATTCAGCCAGATAACGGTAGCTGGCGTCATCGCCAGCCACCATTTTGCCCAGTCGAGGCAATACTTCAAAGGAATACCAGTCATAGACCTTAGATAAAGGTTGGGCAACTTTGGAAAATTCCAACACCAAAAGCTTGCCGCCGGGCTTGAGTACCCGAGCCATTTCTGCCAAAGCGCGGTCTTTGTGGGTCATATTGCGCAAACCAAAGGACACACAAACAACATTGAAACTTGCATCTGGAAAGGGCAAGGCCTCGGCATCACAGACGGTGGTGGGCAGCAGCAGACCTTCGTCTAACAAGCGATCACGGCCTTGGCGCAACATGGCCAAATTGATGTCGGTATGCACCACCGTACCTTTGGGACCTACTTGTTTGGCAAACGCTTGGGCCATATCCCCTGTACCACCGGCGATGTCCAACACCGCATCGCCTGCCTGCACATGGGCGACCATCACCGCATAAGCTTTCCATGCGCGGTGCATGCCCATGGACATCAAATCATTCATGATGTCGTATTTGCTCGCAACCGAATCGAAAACACCGCGTACCCGACGTGCTTTGTCTTCTTCGTTGACCTTTTTAAAACCAAAATGTGTTTGCGTCATAGCAGACCTAATGGCTGTGGCAAGCATGACCGGCAGCTGACCCCATGGGGTCATCGCGTCCTACACCCGCATTTTTTAACCGCATTTCGTACTGCACCCACAGCTCTGCTTCGCGCTGGCCCAAAGAGTACAGATAGTCCCAAGAAAAAATACCGCTGTTGTGCCCATCGCTAAATTGGGGTTGAACCGCATAGTGGCCCACAGGCTCCAACGCCACGATAGCCACGTCACGCTTGCCGGTTTGCAGCACTTCCTGCCCAGGGCCATGACCTTGAACTTCTGCTGAAGGACTGTACACACGCAGCAATTCGAAGGGGATGCGAAAACGCAGACCATCAGAGAAGGCAATTTCCATCACTTTGGACTGGCTGTGCAACACGATGTCTGTGGGTTGAGGGGTGGTGGGTGTGAGTCCTGCCATGTCTGTTCCTTAAACCAATACGCGTTCGATGCCACCACTGTTGGCTAGGCGAACATAGTCAGTCATCCATTGTTCGCCCAAGATTTTTTTGGCCATTTCAACCACGATGTAATCGGCCTCGAGTAAGCCGTTTTGGAGATCGTCTTGAAAGCGGTTCAAGCCCATCAAGCAACTGGGGCAACTGGTCAAAACCTTGACGTTTTCTTGGGGAGCGACCCAATTTTTTTCGCGCATGGCTTCTTCGCCTAAGCGAATTTCTTGCTCTTTGCGAAAACGGATTTGGGTAGACACATCGGGGCGTGAATACGCCAACCCACCGCTTTCACCACAACAGCGCTTGCTCTCGATAACTTGTTCACCCACCAAAGCTTTCACCGTTTTCATGGGTGCTTGTTGCTTCATAGGACTATGGCAAGGATCGTGATAGAGGTAGCTGCCACCTGCAGGCAAAGACAGTTGCTTTTCAAGTAAGTATTCGTGGATGTCCAAAATACGTGAACCGGGGAATATTTTGTCGAACTCATAGCCCTGCAATTGGTCAAAACAGGTGCCGCAACTCACCACCACGGTTTTGATGTCAAGGTAGTTCAAGGTGTTGGCCACACGATGAAACAAAACACGGTTGTCGGTGATGATTTTGTCTGCTTTGTCTTGCTGCCCCGAGCCACGCTGGGGATAGCCGCAGCACAAATACCCAGGGGGTAAGACCGTTTGTACACCGGCATGCCAGAGCATGGCTTGGGTCGCCAAACCGACTTGGCTGAACAAACGCTCTGAGCCGCAACCAGGGAAATAAAACACCGCCTCTGCGTCTGCGCTGGTGGTTTGCGGGTTACGGATGATGGGCACATAGTCGCGGTCTTCAATGTCGAGCAATGCACGGGCGGTTTTGTTGGGCAAGCCCGCAGGCATTTTTTTATTCACAAAGTGAATCACCTGCGCCTTCATGGCAGGTACGCCCACGCTGGAGGGCGGTTGCTGGGTTTGCTGTTTGGCCAACACCTTGAATACTTGGTTTGCAAAGCGTTGGGCTTGCATGGCCACTTGGGTGATTTGGTGTCCAAGGTTGATGGCCTGTGGGTTTACCGTTGTGACCAACCACGATTGGAATGACGAAGCAGGACGAAAACTTTGCTGGCCCATTTTGCGCAGCAAATTGCGCATGGCCATGGTCACGTCGCCGAAGTCAATTTTGACGGGGCAGGGACTGGCGCATTTGTGGCACACCGTGCAGTGGTCAGCCACATCTTCAAATTCTTGCCAATGCTTGATGGACACGCCACGGCGTGTTTGCTCTTCGTACAGAAACGCTTCAATCAGCAAAGAGGTGGCCAATATCTTGTCGCGTGGGCTGTAGAGCAAATTAGCTCCTGGCACATGGGTGGCGCAAACCGGCTTGCATTTGCCACAGCGCAAACAGTCTTTGATGGAATCAGAAATAGCTCCAATGTCTGACTGCTGCATGATGAGGGACTCGTGGCCCATCAAGCCAAAACTGGGGGTGTAGGCTTGACTAAGGTCTGAGCTGCGTTGCGCGTTGGCGGGTAGCGCTTTTCTCAGCAACTTGCCTTGGTTGAAGTGGCCCTTTGGGTCTATGCGCTGTTTGTAGTCGGCAAAAGGCTGCAACTCTGCATCGGTAAGGTAGGCCAACTTGGTGATGCCAATCCCATGCTCGCCAGAAATCACGCCATCGAGAGACCGCGCCAAGGCCATGATGCGGTCCACCGCTTCATGCGCGGTTTGCAACATGGCGTAGTCATCGCTGTTGACCGGCAAATTGGTATGGACATTGCCGTCGCCAGCATGCATATGCAAAGCGGCCCACACACGGCCTTTCAAAACCTTTTGATGGGTCTCGTCCAAGGCCAGTCGCAAAGGGGCAAAAGCCACGCCATTGAACAAACTGTGCAAGGGCTGGCGTACATCGGTTTTCCAGCTGGCCCGCAAACTGTGGCTTTGCAACTCTGGGAAAAACTGGTCTATGCCATTGAGCCATGAAGACCAGCGGGTTTTCACCTCATTGAGCAACTCCAAAGCCTGGGTCACACGCTCTTGCAACAACTCTGGCGAGGGTGCTTCACTGTCTTCAGATACTTCACCCAAAGGCAAAGCGCCATGGCTGAGCAAATACGTGAGTGCATCGCACAGCGCAATCTTGTTACGCAAAGACAACTCGATATTGATGCGCTCAATGCCATCGGTGTACTCGGCCATGCGCGGCAAGGGGATGACCACGTCTTCGTTGATTTTGAAGGCATTGGTGTGGCGGCTGATGGCAGCGGTGCGTTTGCGGTCCAGCCAAAACTTTTTCCGCGCCTCGGCGCTAACAGCCACAAAGCCCTCGCCCGTTCTGGCGTTGGCCAAGCGAATGACCTCTGAGGTGGCTCGTGCCACCGCATCGGCGTCCTCACCGGCAATGTCGCCAAACAACACCATATTGGGCAAGCCGCCACGCTTGGACTTGGTGGTGTAGCCCACCGCTTTTAAATAGCGGCGGTCTAAATGCTCCAAGCCTGCCAGCACCGTGCCAGTGGTTTTGCCCAGCTCAAACATATAGTCTTTGATGTCCACGATACTGGGTACCGCTTCACGGGCATGGCCAAAGAACTCTAAGCACACGGTGCGTGTATGCGCAGGCATACGGTGCAAAATCCAGCGTGCGCTGGTGATCAAGCCATCACATCCCTCTTTTTGGATGCCCGGCAAGCCACTTAAAAACTTATCGGTGACATCTTTACCCAAGCCCGCCTTGCGAAAACCGGCTCCTGGGATGTCGAGTCGCTCAGTACGAACCGGAGTTACACCATCCGCTTCAAAGTAACGCAACTCAAAACTCGCCACTGCAGCGTCGTGAATTTTTCCAAGGTTGTGGTTCAAGCGAACCACCTCCAACCATTGGGCGTCTGGCGTGACCATGCGCCAGCTGGCCAAGTTGTCCAAGGCTGTGCCCCACAACACCGCTTTTTTGCCGCCAGCATTCATGGCGATATTGCCGCCAATGCAAGAAGCTTCGGCGGAAGTGGGGTCGACCGCAAACACAAAACCGGCTTGCTCAGCGGCATCGGCGACGCGTTGGGTGACCACGCCAGCTTCGGTGGCGATGGTGGCAAAGGCATGGTCTAGGCCAGGCAACTGCAGCATTTCCACCTTGCCAAGGTGTTGCAATTTTTCGGTGTTGATGACCGCGCTTTTCCAACTGAGCGGAATAGCGCCACCGGTGTAGCCGGTGCCACCGCCACGCGGCACGATTGTCAAACCTAAATCGATGCAGGCTTTGACCAGCTTGGCCATTTCGGCTTCGGTGTCGGGCGCCAACACCACAAACGGGTATTCAACCCGCCAATCGGTGGCGTCGGTGACATGCGACACACGGCTCATGGCATCAAAGCGGATATTGTTGTCAGGGGTGCATTTGCGCAAAGCTTTTTTGGCTTTGGCTCGCAAGCGCCCTGCTTCGTCAAATCCTTGGGCAAAGTCTTTGACGGACTGTCTTGCGGCGTCAAGCAGTTGAACCACCATGGCATCGCGTTCGCGCTCATGCATGGCATCGCGGCGCTTGTCTATTTCACCCAAACGGTGTTGCAAAGCCTGCACCAGTTGTTGGCGTCGCTTGGGGTTGTCCAGTAAATCGTCTTGCAAATAAGGGTTGCGCTGCACCACCCAAATGTCGCCCAAGACCTCAAACAACATACGCGCAGAGCGTCCGGTTTTGCGCTCTTGGCGCAAAGTTTCCAAGGTCTGCCAAGCGCTTGAACCAAGCAGGCGAATGACGATTTCCCGGTCAGAGAACGAGGTGTAGTTGTAGGGAATTTCCCTTGATCGCTGGATGTCTTGGTCAGCCGCCAGCAAAGGGGGCAAGGGAGTAGGTGCGTTCATAGGGGAGTTGGATATTAACCTAGGCAGATTTCAACGACGCCACGCCCTGAAAAATACCCATTGCAAAGACGCGCACACCACCACGAGCAAGGTGTAGGTCAGCATCTTGCCGTCTTGACCGCCCAGCACCAATCCGCCTATCAAAACAGCGATACCCGCCAAACTGTTCAGGACAAACTGCTGCCAGGGCTTGACCAGCGAGGGTTTATGACGCCACAAAAGGCGGCTGAGAACCCCCATCCATGCCGCCATAAAGACAGCTGGGGCTAAAAAATTGACTAAGTGAACAATAAGAGACAAGCTATCCATCCCGAAATTTTATAATCCCCACCATGTCAGTATGGGCGCTAGGACTCAACCACACCACTGCTCCGCTCGATTTGCGCGGACGGTTTGCGTTTGCTATTGAGCAAGTGGGTCCTGTTTTAGACGGGTTGCGACACAGTTTTGGCTCGCAAACCGAAGCCACCATTCTCTCGACTTGCAACCGCACCGAAATTTATTGCGCCTCGCAAGAAATCGCCATGCCCCAGACCCTGCAGTGGCTGGCCGAGTCGGGTGGCGTGAGCCCCGACAGCTTGCACGACCACATTTACACCATGGTCGACGACCAAGCCGCACGTCATGCGTTTCGGGTTGCCAGCGGACTGGACTCCATGGTGCTGGGCGAGCCGCAAATCTTGGGGCAAATGAAAGACGCTGTTCGCGTTGCCCGCGAGGTAGGCGCCTTGGGTTCCACCTTGCACCAAATGTTCCAACGCTCGTTTGCAGTGGCCAAACAGGTGCGCAGTTCCACAGAAATTGGCGCCCACAGCATCAGCATGTCTGCCGCCTCGGTGCGTCTGGCGGCACAGTTGTTTGAAGACTTAAGCCAAATCCATGTGCTGTTTGTGGGTGCAGGCGAAATGATCGAGTTGTGCGCCACCCATTTCTCCGCTAAAACCCCTAAATCCATGGTGGTTGCCAACCGTACCCAAGAGCGCGGTGAGCGCTTGGCAGTGCAACTCAAAGCGGATGTCATGCGCTTGGCCGACCTTCCTGACCGCTTGCACGAATTCGACGCTGTCATCAGTTGCACCGCCAGCACCTTGCCTTTGATCGGCTTGGGTGCTGTCGAGCGGGCCCTGAAAAAACGCCGCAATCGCCCGATGTTCATGGTCGATTTAGCTGTACCCCGTGACATCGAACCCGAAGTGAAGTCTTTGCGTGATGTTTATCTCTACACCGTGGACGATTTGTCGCAAGTGGTGCAAACCGGCCAAGCCAGCCGCCAAGCCGCTGTGGCTGAAGCCGAAGTCATCATCGACGCCGGTGTGCAAAGCTTTGTCAACTGGTTGGACCAACGCAGCGATGTGCCACTGATTCAACAGCTCAACCAGCAAGCCGAGGCGTGGCGTGCCGCTGAGTTGCAAAAAGCGCACAAATTGCTAGCCAAGGGCGAACCGGTGGAAGCTGTGCTGGACAGCATGTCCAAAAACCTTGCCCACAAAATGCTGCACGGCGCCATGTCGGAATTGCATTCGGACGACCCGCAAGCGCGTCAACAAGCGCGTAGCGCCATCGAACACTTCTTTTTGCGCAGCTCGCGTTAGCTGCCGCCGCCCCCATGAAACCCTTTATGCGCGCTCAGTTAGAGCGTTCGGTGCAACGTTTGTCCGAGCTGGATTTTTTGCTGTCTCGCGAAGACATCATGCAAGACATGACCCAATTCATGGCTTTGTCGCGGGAACACGCCGAGGTGGTGGCGCTGGTCACGCCTTACCAAAAATGGCAGCAACTCCATGCGGATATGGCGGCGGCGCATGCCATGCTGCAAGACAAGGACCCCGCGGTGCAGGCCATGGCGCAGGAAGAAATAAACAGCGCCGAGCCAGCCATTGTGGCGATTGAAGCGCAGCTGCAACGCATGTTGCTGCCCAAAGACCCGGATGACACGCGCAACGCTTTCTTGGAAATCCGCGCTGGCACCGGCGGCGATGAATCCGCGCTGTTTGCTGGCGACCTGTTGCGCATGTACACCCGTTTTTGCGCCAGCCAAAGTTGGCGTGTCGAGGTGATCAGCGAGTCGCCCAGCGAGTTGGGTGGCTATAAAGAGGTGGTGATCCGGATCGAAGGCACTGGGGTTTACGGCGCTTTGAAATTCGAGTCCGGCGGGCACCGAGTGCAGCGCGTGCCCGCCACCGAAACCCAAGGCCGCATACACACCAGCGCTTGCACCGTGGCGGTGTTGGCCGAACCCGATGAGGCCGAGGCCATCAAAATCAACCCCTCCGATTTGCGCATCGACACCTTTCGCGCCAGCGGCGCAGGTGGCCAGCACATAAACAAAACCGACTCGGCGGTGCGCATCACCCATTTGCCCACCGGCATCGTGGCAGAGTGCCAAGACGGTCGCAGCCAACACAGCAACAAAGCGCAAGCGCTGCGGGTGTTGACCGCACGTATTCAAGAAAAGGACCGCTCTGAGCGTGCCGCCAAAGATGCGGCTGAGCGCAAAAGCCTGATTGGTAGCGGCGACCGATCTGACCGTATACGCACCTATAACTTCCCGCAAGGCCGCTTCACCGACCACCGCATCAACCTCACGCTCTACAAACTTCTGGGCATCATGGAGGGCGATTTGGGTGATGTGGTCGAAGCCTTGCAAGCTTATGAGGCCGCAGAACAATTGGCCGCCTTGGAGGGTGCGGGTTGAACATCGCCCAAGCCTTGGCCCACGCCAAAACCTTGGGGCTGGACCATCTGGAAGCGCAAACCCTGTTGCTCCATGCCTTGGGCCGGGACCTGCACGACCGCGCTTGGTTGCTGTTACATGATGTGGATGAGCCCAATTTGGGTATTCTGGAAGCTTTTAACGCTTTGGTGCAAAGGCGTTTGCAACATGTTCCCATGGGCTACCTCACGGGTGTGCAAGATTTTCACAGTCTGCGCTTGCAGGTGGACCCACGGGTGCTGGTGCCCCGACCCGACACCGAAACCTTGGTGGAATGGGCCTTGTCGCTGGACTTTGAAGAGGCACAAGTGCTGGACCTTGGTACCGGCAGCGGTGCCATCGCCTTGGCCCTGAAACACACCCGCCCCCAATGGCATGTGAGCGCGGTGGACGCCAGTGCAGATGCCCTCGCGCTAGCCCAAGTCAACGCCGATGCTTTGGGGCTGGAGGTGCATTTCAATTTGGGGGATTGGTTGAGCGAAGTCCAGGGTCAGTTTGACCTGATCGTCTCCAACCCGCCCTACATCGCCGAGGACGACCCGCATTTGCCCGCCCTGCAGGCAGAGCCGCGCCAAGCCTTGGTCAGCGGCGTGGACGGCTTGGACGACATTCGCCACATCATCGAGCAAGCACCCCACCACCTCAATGCAGGTGCTTGGCTGTTGCTGGAACATGGTTTTGACCAAGCACCTCAGGTGTGTGCCTTACTGGAAACGCATGGCTTTTTGCAGGTGCAAAGCCGTGTGGACCTTGCGGGCATAAAACGCTGCAGCGGGGGCCAGTGGCCATAAGTGAAATAATCCGGCATCTGAACGGGCAAATGCCCAGTTTTTATGGGAGTTTTCTATGAGTGATGTGCAGCAACGTATCGACCAATTGGTCAAAAGCAACAACGTCGTATTGTTCATGAAGGGCAATGCCAGCTTTCCCATGTGCGGTTTTTCCGGCCGCGCTATTCAGTTGCTCAAAGCCAGCGGCGTGGACACCAAAACCATGACCACCTTCAATGTGTTGGATGATGCTGATATCCGCCAAGGCATCAAGGAATACAGCAACTGGCCCACCATCCCCCAGCTTTATGTCAAGGGCGAGTTCGTTGGTGGCTCGGACATCATGACCGAGATGTACGAAAGCGGCGAGTTGTCCAAATTGTTGGGCGCTTAAGTCTCTTGTTTCAAGGCTCAGTGCTGCCAGCGCCGCTGAGCAGCCAGCACCGCTTGCGGATAGGCTAGCTGTCCGCGACTGCCGTTGTAGCGGCCCAAGGCCATGTGCATATTCCCCTGTTCTAGCGACAAATAGTGGCGCAAGATGACGCAGCCAAAGCGCATATTGGCTTGCCATTGAAACAGCGCTGACGCGTCGCTGATGCCAAGTTGGCGGGTCCAAAATGGCATGACCTGCATCACCCCCCTCGCCCCAGCGCTGCTGATGGCGAATTTCCTAAAACCACTTTCCACCTCGATCAAGCCCATCACCAAGTTGGGATCTATTGCGGCGCGGCGACTTTCATACCAAACGGTTTGCAAAAAAGCTTGTTGCAATTCGGGGGACGACAGTTCGGGCAAACGTGGTTGACCTTTTTTGTCTTTGAGTTTGCGCTCAAGCTGGGCTTGGGTATGGCCCAGCCATCGCTGGTAAGAGGCTTGGTCTTGCTCAGTGGGCAAGTAAGGTGTGGGCGGCGGCAAGTCGGCCACTGCTGAAGACATGGAGATGCGTACCGAGTCGGCCAAGTGTTCTTCGCGTTGCGGGCCGGCGGATGCTGTGCCAACACACAAACAAAGCATTGCTTTAGCTATCAGTTTTTTGTGTTCAAGCACGCTTGAAATTGAAGGGGTTGAAGCAATTAACACCCAAAACCTCAAAATCTGCGGTATTTCGCGTGATCATCTGCAAGCCATGAACCCGTGCAGTGGCTGCCAACATGGCATCTTCACTCAAGGTGTTTGACTGACGGTGCATCATCCGAGCCCATTCCCGCATGACCACGGCGTCTAAAACCAGCACTTCAAATGCGTCTACCAATTGGTCCAGCCAAAGCTCTAAGCTTTGTGCCTTGGTCGCATCTTGTTGACGCGTGATTTCAATACCGCGCTGAATTTCGCCCAAGCTAAAAGACGATAAATACAAATCTTTCTCGTCAACCGATGCCAACCAAGCCAACACAGCGCCATGGGGCTTGGGTCTGCGCAACTCTGAAACTACATTGGTATCGAGCAGGTACAAGCATTACTCCCAAGCCACCGCAGGACGGTGCTGGTCTAACCCGCGCTCTGGCAACACCAGTTCACCCCGCCCCTCGTCAGACATCAACAATGCTTTCAGGCTAGGGCGAGCTGAGGATTGCAAGCGTCGCCACTGCGCCACTGGCACCAACACCGCAGCTTCTGCGCCGCGCTTGGTCACCATTTGCGGGCCTTGGGCGATACAGGTGTCAAGCAATTCGCTGAAGCGGGCCTTGGCGTCTTGGACTGGCCATATGGGAAGGGTCATGAGGATCTCCAACTGACTATTTAGCTGACTAGTTTAATAGAAAGCCGAAACTACTCCTATGGGTGTATGCCGCAATTTCTGTGTGATTTGTGCACCGTAGGCAGCGTGAAAGACCAGCAGCCTCGACAGATACAGAGGTTTAAACCCCCAACTTCGCCTTCAACAACCCCAACAGGTCTGCCACCGGCACTTTGCTGGCCTCGGCATCGCGGCGGTGTTGGTACTCCACCAGACCTTCTTTCAGGCCTTTGTCGCCAATGGTGACGCGGTGTGGCACGCCGATCAGTTCCCAATCGGCGAACATCGCGCCGGGTCGCTCGCCTCGGTCGTCCAAGATCACGTCCACGCCAGCGGCCATGAGGTCGGCGTAAAGCGTGTCGGCGGCAGCTTTCACATCGGGGCTGCGGTCAGGGCCGATGGGGCAAATCACCACGGTGAAGGGCGCCAATGCGTCGGGCCAGATGATGCCTTTGGCATCGTGGTTTTGCTCGATGGCAGCAGCGGGCAAGCGGGTGATGCCAATGCCGTAGCAACCCATCTCGAAGTGCTTGGGCTTGCCGTCATCCGCCAAAAACGTGGCGTTCATGGCTTGGCTGTACTTGGTGCCGAGGTAAAAAATATGCCCCACCTCGATGCCGCGCTCAATTGCCAACACGCCTTTGCCATCGGGCGATGCGTCACCGGCGACCACATTGCGGATGTCGGCCACCAAGTCGGGTTCGGGCAGGTCACGGCCCCAATTGGCGCCAGTCATGTGAAAGTCCACCGCGTTGGCGCCACACACCCAATCGGCCATCACAGCCACTTCACGGTCGATGACGATTTTTAGCGGCTTTTGCAAGCCGATAGGCCCCAAATAACCGGGTTTGCAGCCGAAATGGTCTTCAATCTCGGCGATGGTGGCAAACCGGAAGCCTTTTTCAAAGCCCGGCAGTTTGCCGACTTTGACCTCATTCATGTCGTGATCGCCGCGAACCAATAGGAGCCAAACCTGCGATTTGACGGCAACGCCCTCGTTATTGAGCTCATCTGTCGCCAAAACCAGCGATTTGATGGTTTTGGTCAAAGGCAGGCCCAAAAGCTCGGCCACATCGGCGCAGGTGCTTTTGCCAGGGGTGGGGGTTTTGGCCAGCGCTTGGCTGGCAGGGGGCCTAGCTTGCTGCGGGGCCAAAGCCTCGGCTTTTTCCATGTTGGCGGCGTAGTCGCTGGCCGGGCAATAGACGATGGCGTCCTCACCCGTGGTGGCAATCACTTGAAACTCTTCGCTCAGGTCTCCGCCAATCGCGCCGCTGTCGGCGGCGACGGCGCGGTAGCGCAAACCAAAACGGTCAAAGATGGCGCGGTAGGCCTGCGCCATCACTTGGTAGCTGGCCTTGGCGGCATCGGCGTCGCGGTCAAAGCTGTAGGCGTCCTTCATGGTGAACTCGCGCCCACGCATCAGCCCAAAACGGGGGCGGCGTTCGTCGCGAAATTTGGTTTGGATTTGGTAGAGGTTTTTGGGCAGCTGCTTGTAGCTGCGAAATTCTTGGCGGGCGATGTCGGTGACCACCTCTTCGCTGGTGGGCTGGACCACAAAGTCGCGGCCATGGCGGTCTTGGATGCGCAGCAACTCAGGGCCCATTTTTTCAAAGCGGCCGGTCTCTTGCCACAGCTCCGAGGGTTGCACCACTGGCATGGTCAGCTCAATGGCGCCAGCACGGTTCATCTCCTCGCGAACGATGGCCTCGACCTTGCGAATCACCCGCAGCCCCATGGGCATGTAGGTGTAAATTCCAGCACCCAGTTTTTTGATCATGCCGGCACGCATCATCAGCTGGTGGCTGGCGACCTCGGCATCGGACGGGGCTTCCTTGAGGGTGGAGATGAGAAATTGTGAGGCTTTCATGGTCTGCTGTGCCGCATAAATCGGCATGAATGAATGGTCAGCCCTCTTGATGACAGCGCTTGACTGTGCATAATGGACTCAGTTGAAAAATTTGAGGTTTGATTATGCTTGACCGCGATGGCTTTAGGCCTAACGTCGGCATCATTCTGCTCAATCAGAGGAATCAGGTTTTTTGGGGTAAGCGCATACGCACCCACAGTTGGCAATTTCCGCAAGGCGGCATCGACCGCGGCGAAACTCCCGAGCAAGCCATGTTTCGGGAATTGCAAGAAGAAGTGGGACTGTTGGCAGAACATGTGCGCATCGTCGCCCGAACCCGAGACTGGTTGCGCTATGAAGTGCCAGACCGCTACATCCGCAAGGATGCTCGCGGTCATTACAAGGGGCAAAAACAGATATGGTTTTTGCTTCAATTGGTAGTGCCTGACCACGCCTTGAACTTGCGTGGGAGCACCCACCCTGAGTTCGATGCTTGGCGATGGAATGACTATTGGGTGCCTTTGGACTCGGTGGTCGATTTCAAGCGCGGCGTGTATGAATTGGCACTGACCGAGTTGTCCCGCTTTTTGCCGCAACAAGAAAGCAAAAACCGTTATTTACGCCAAGGTATGCGTCATGCAGATGGCATGGATGGCACTGAACAGCGACCTGCTGCGCCCAATTAGGCAGTGAGCACCAAGTTATCGCGGTGAACTATCTCAGGTTCGGCCACATAGCCCAGCAGTTTTTCAATCTCGCTTGAGGCCTTGCGGCACAACAAACGGGCCTCAGCGCTGGCATAGTTGGCCAAGCCTCGGGCAAAGGCTTTGCCGTTTTCATCGCAAATGGCAATGATGTCACCGCGTGAAAAATCCCCCTGCACGCTTTGCATACCAATAGGCAACAGGCTCTTGCCCTCACTAGACAACTTCAACACCGCGCCTGAATCTACCCACACCGCACCAGGCAATTGCAACTGGTCCAGCATCCATTGCTTTCGCGCTTGTTGCTTTTGCGTAGGGGCGACCAACAAAGTACCCAAGCCTTCGCCTGCGGCCAGTCGTAGCAGCACATCAGGCTCACGACCCCAAGCGATGACGGTGCTGGCACCCGAACCTGCAGCCCTTTTGGCAGCCAGTATTTTGGTGATCATGCCGCCCTTGCCAATGCTCGAACCTGCGCCACCCGCCATGACTTCCAACGCAGGGTCACCCGCTTTGGCTTCATGCACAAAAGTGGCCTGAGCGTCCATCCGCGGGTCTGCGGTGTACAAACCTTTTTGGTCGGTCAAGATGACCAGAGCGTCCGCCTCCACCAAATTGGCCACCAGCGCACCCAAGGTGTCGTTGTCGCCAAATTTGATTTCGTCGTTCACCACCGTGTCGTTCTCGTTGATCACGGGCAGCACTTTGTGTTGCAGCAAAGTCAGCAAGGTGGAGCGGGCATTGAGGTAACGCTCGCGGTCGGCCAAATCCGCATGGGTCAGCAACACCTGCGCACTGCGCAGACCTTGCTCGCGTAACTTGGTTTCATACATTTGCGCCAAGCCCATTTGCCCAACCGCCGCCGCCGCTTGCAACTCGTGCAACTCATGGGGGCGGGTGGTCCAACCCAAGCGCTTCATGCCCTCGGCAATGGCACCGCTGGACACCATGATGATTTCTCGTGCAGGTTCCGCCTTGGCCAAGGCTGCCATTTGGCGGCACCACTCGCCAATGGCGGTTTCGTCCAAGCCCTTGCCTTCATTGGTCACCAAGCTGGAGCCCACCTTGACCACAATGCGTCTGGCGTCGCGCAAGACCTTAGAGCTAGAGGCTTCTTTCATGAGAATTAATTGTTAATAAGTGTGGTCGGCATGACGGCAAAGCGCGGGTCCACCACCTCTGGCTCTTGGGTCGATTGAAACTGCGCTTGCAAATGGTCGTAAATGGCGCGAACCAAGCCTTCGCAACCTTCGCGGTTCAAGGCCGAGATTTCAAATACCGGTCCTTTGTACTTGAAGCGTTTGACAAAATCTTTCACCCGAGCAGCGCGTTCGTCGGTTGGCACCATGTCCAGCTTGTTCAACACCAGCCAACGCGGTTTGTCGAAGAGCTCAGGATCGTATTTTTTCAGCTCCAGCGTGATGGCTTTGGCTTGCGCAACAGGGTCGACAGCATCGTCAAAAGGGGCGAGGTCGATCATGTGCAACAACAAACGGGTGCGTTGCAAATGGCGCAAAAATTGGTGGCCCAAACCTGCGCCTTCGGCTGCACCTTCGATCAAACCAGGCACGTCTGCCACCACAAA
>CAMCWS010000013.1 GCA_945882755.1 Bordetella parapertussis
AATGGCGAGGTGGCAGCTCTCGGTAAACCGGTCAGCCCCTTGGACCGCATCGAGGTGGACAAACTAGCCCGAGGCCAGCAAGACAAACAAGTCACCATCATCTTGCACAAACCCATGGGCTTTGTCAGCGGCCAGGCCGAAGACGGCCATACACCCGCTATCAACCTGATTGAAGGCGGCAACCGCTGGCGCGACGACCGCTCGCCCACCCGCTTTGTGCCGCGCCAACGCATGGGGCTGGCCCCCGCTGGCCGCTTGGACATCGATTCGGTGGGTTTGCTGGTGCTGACCCAAGACGGGCGCGTGGCGCGGCAGCTGATTAGCGAGAACTCCGACGTGGAGAAAGAGTATTTGGTGCGCGTGCAGTACGGCCGACTGCCTGTGGGTGAGGTGCAAACCGATGTGCAGGCCTTGTTTCCGCCCGAGCAACTGGCCAAGCTGTGCCACGGCTTGGCGCTGGACGGCCAAGCACTGAAACCCGCCAAGGTCGACTGGCAAAACCCCGAGCAGCTGCGGTTTGTACTGAAAGAGGGCAAAAAGCGGCAAATCCGGCGCATGTGCGAGCTGGTCGGCCTGACCGTGGTGGGCTTGAAGCGCGTGCGCATTGGCCGCGTGAAGCTGGGGCAACTGCCGGTGGGGCAGTGGCGGTATTTGGCGGCGGGTGAGGTGTTTTAGGCCCCTTGAAATGAGGATTTTGAACCCTATATCTTTCTTTCCCTAACAACCTGTCATTGCGAGCCAACCTGTCATTGCGAACGAAGCGAAGCAATCTGCCAAGCGAAACAATCTATGTAAATACTGCCACGTCGCTTCGCTCCTCGCAGTGACGGACAATCGGCCAGCCTGATCTGGCGCTTTTTCTTAATTTCACTTTTGTTTTTACAAATCCCATGAGCACCCAAAAACACGCCTTCCAAGCCGAAGTGGCCCAACTGCTGCATTTGGTCACCCACTCGCTGTACTCCAACAAAGAAATTTTTCTGCGCGAGCTGATCTCCAATGCGTCTGACGCTTGCGACAAGCTGCGTTATGAAGCGCTGAACAACGCCGCTTTGTTTGAAGACACACCGACGCTGGACATCCGCGTGGCGTTTGACAAGAAAGCTAAGACGCTGACCATCAGCGACAACGGCATCGGCATGAGCGAGCAAGAGGCGATTGACCATTTGGGCACGATTGCCAAAAGCGGCACCCGCGACTTCATGAGCAAGCTCTCGGGCGACCAGCAAAGCGACGCCAAAGACCAAGGCGCTTTGATTGGCCAGTTTGGTGTGGGCTTTTATTCGGGCTTCATCGTGGCCGACAAGATCGTGGTGGAAACCCGCCGCGCCGGCGCGCCAGCGGCCGAGGGCGTGCGCTGGACCAGCGGCGGCAGCGGCGACTTTGAGGTGGAGACCATCACCCAAAACCAACGCGGCACGCACATCATCTTGCACCTGCGCGACGACGCCGACGAGTACCTGAGCAACTGGAAGCTCAAGTCCATCATCAACAAATACTCTGACCATATCGCCTTGCCCATATTGATGCGCAAGGAAGAATGGAAAGAAGGCGAAAACGACCAACCCGGCGAGATGGTGGTCACCGACGAGTGGGAAACCATCAACAAAGCTTCGGCCTTGTGGACCCGCCCGAAAAAGGACATCACAGAAGAACAACACGCCGAGTTTTACAAAGCCATCAGCCACGACTTTGAGCCGCCGCTGGCGTGGAGCCACAACAAGGTGGAAGGCAGCACCGAATACACCCAACTGCTGTACCTACCCAGCAAAGCGCCGTTTGATTTGTGGAACCGCGAGAAAAAGGGCGGCATCAAGCTGTATGTGAAACGCGTGTTCATCATGGACGACGCCGAGGCCTTGCTGCCCACCTACCTGCGCTTTGTGAAGGGTGTGGTCGACTCCGCCGATTTGCCCCTGAACGTGAGCCGCGAGTTGCTGCAAGAAAGCCGGGACGTGAAAGCCATCCGCGAGGGCAACACCCGCCGCGTGTTGTCCATGTTGGAAGACCTGGCCAAACACGACGCACCCGCCGCAGACGCCAGCGACGAGGACAAAAAAGACGCCGGCAAGTTCACCAAGTTCTATACCGACTTTGGCGCGGTCTTGAAAGAAGGCTTGGGCGAAGACTTTGCCAACAAAGACAAGATCGCCAAGCTGCTGCGCTTTGCCAGCTCCACCACCGATACGGTGAGCGTGGGCTTTGCCGACTACAAAGCGCGCATGAAGGAAGGCCAAGAGGCCATCTTCTACATCACCGCCGACAGCTTGGCCGCGGCCAAGAACAGCCCGCAGCTGGAAGTGTTTCGTAAAAAGGGCATCGAAGTGCTGCTGATGAGCGACCGCGTGGACGAATGGGCGCTGGGCTTCTTAAACGAGTTCGATGGCACCCCTTTGCAAAGCGTGGCCAAGGGCGCGTTCGACTTGGGCAAGCTGCAAGACGAAGAAGAAAAGAAAGCCGCTGAAGAAGCCGCCGAAACCTTCAAGCCCTTGCTGGCCAAACTCAAAGAGGCTTTGAAAGACAAGGCCGAAGACGTGCGCGTCACCTCGCGCTTGGTCGATTCACCCGCGTGTTTGGTGGTGAAAGACGATGGCATGTCGCTGCAACTGGCCCGCATGTTGAAGCAAGCCGGCCAAAGCGCGCCCGAGAGCAAACCGATTTTGGAAGTGAACCCCGAGCACCCGCTGGTGAAAAAGCTCGACACGCCCGAGGGAAACATCCACTTCCACGACCTCGCCCACATCGTGTTTGACCAAGCCCTGCTGGCCGAAGGCGGCATGCCCGAAGACCCCGCGGCTTATGTCAAGCGGGTGAATGCTTTGTTGGTGTAACTGAGCTTCATTGAGCAAGGCGTCATTGCGAGGGGCAAAGCGACGAAGCAACCTCCGTCATTGCGAGGGGCAAAGCCCCGAAGCAATCTCCGTCATTGCGAGCTAAGCGAAGCAATCCATGTTGCAGATTGCTTCGCTTCGCTCGCAATGACGTTAGTGAGCAATGACGTGAGCGAGCAATATCGTTAGCGAGCAATGACGGAGGTTGCCTCGGGGCTTTGCCCCTCGCAATGACAAAGGTCAAGCCATCAACTCAATTTGCTCACGCAGGGTGTCGCACTGCCCACGCCAATAATCGGCGGTGCCAAACCACGGAAAGTGCATGGGGAAGGCCGGGTCGTCTTGGCGGCTGGCCAACCATGCGCTGTAGTGAATGATGCGCAAGGTGCGCAGCGGCTCAATCCATTGCAGCTCTTGCCGGTCAAAGGGCCGCATGGTTTCATAGCCCTCAAGAACAATCGCGATTTTTTGGCGACGCTCCATCTCGTCGCCATGCAGCAGCATCCACAGGTCTTGCACTGCGGGCCCCATTCGCGCGTCATCAAGGTCCACGAAATGCGGCCCTGCTTCTGGTAAGCCTTCAGGCGTCCACAAAATATTGCCAGGGTGACAGTCGCCGTGAAGGCGCAGCAATTTCATCTTCTCTGGCATACGCACTTGCACCATCTCCAGCGCTTGGTTGCAAAGACCTAACCACTGCTGTGCCACTTCTGGGGCTACCCAACGGTTGCGCATCAACAAGTCACGCGACGCCTCGCCAAAGGTTTGCCTGTTCAATGCTGGTCTGTGGACAAACGCACTTCGCTCGCCCACCAAATGCATACGCGCCATCAAGCGCCCAATCCACATCAACACCTCAGGGTCGTCAAGCTCTGGCGAGCGTCCACCACGGCATGGGCTGACACTGAACCAAAAATGCCCGTCTACACCGTCGTGGGTGATACGCGCTTCATGCAAGCTCATCCCTTTGAGTGTGAGCGGCCCCACCACAGGAATGTCCTCGGCCATCAACTCTGCAGTGAAAGCGTGTTCTTCGCGAATTTGCGCTTCTGTCCAACGCTTTGGTCGGTAAAACTTGGCCACCACCGTGCTGTCGTCATCCAAATGCACTTGGTAAACACGGTTTTCATAAGAACTGAGTGCACTCAAGCGCCCGTCCACCGGCAGACCCAAACCACTTAATGCATCCAACACCACCGAGGGCGTGAGCGCTTGGTAGGGGTGGCTCACCTACACGCCCCACACCACAGGCTGACCTGCTTTATGGCAGCGCTGCAACATATCGATGATTGGCTTGGTTCTTTGTCGCAAGCTGATGGTCTCGAATTTGGGTGGTGTTTGTCCCTGGTCTTTGGCTTGTGCCACAGCGTCAGCCTGTTGCAGTTCTTCCGTTGCGACAGCATCTTGCAATGCCTTGATGGCATCTGGCATTTGATCGGCTTCGATGATCCCCTTGGGCTCAACGGTTTTGCCTATCAGTTGTAAAAACTGTCTGCCTTGCGCTTCTAGCAGTATCAGGTCGCCAGCGGCTTTGGATTTGAATTTATATAGCATCCTCCCATTGTGCGCTTATGCCAAGGGCAGGCATTGCAAGAGCGTTTCATTGAAGGTCTGCGCCGCTTCAAACTGCACCCAATGCCCCGCACCTTGAATGACATGGAATTGCTGCAGATCACACCCACTCAGCAAGTCGGGCAGCAAATGCAACGAGCCTTGGTACAAGGCATCTTGCTCGCCCCAAATGCCATGCACTTCACACTTCCATTGTTTTTGCAAGGCCAACAAAGCGTCGCTGCGGGCAATGCGTCTTCTGCGCAAGCGGTCGCGCAGCACATTGTGTTCTTGCATAGCTAACAGGTCTGGGGTGATGTTGTCTTCATCATGAATCATGATGGCCAACAAATTATTGCGGTGAACAGCCATGCGCTCTTCTATCGTCATGCCCACTTTAAAACCGCGCATATTGGGGATGTTGTTCGACAAACCCAGCCCTGGCACGCCCACCAACACCATGCGCTGTATCAATGCAGGTTGTTGTGCTGCTAAAAAACCTGACATCAAACCACCGAAGGAGAATCCCACCACGTCCACAGCTTTGCCTTGAAACAAAGCTTGCAAGCCCAGCGCCAATGGATGCGCTAAATCATCGGCATCCTCGGCCCCTGGGGGTAATGCGGAGTCACCTAGGCCAGGTGTATCCAAGGCCCACACAGCGCGTGTTTGGCTCAAGGGCAAGACATTGCGCACCCAATGGTTCCAGCTGCCGCTGCCACCATGTAAAAGCACCAAGGGGTTATCGGCAGCTTCGTTCCATACATGCCAAACCTGCATACCTGAAGGTGTGGGGAGTTCGATGCGCTTGGCCTTGTCTAATGCTGCATCAATTTCTTGTTTCAAACTCATCATGCAAAACGCCCACTGGAAAGTGGGCGTTGTGTGTTTGGTTGCGCGAGCAAGATTTGAACTTGCGACCTTTGGGTTATGAGCCCAACGAGCTACCAGGCTGCTCCATCGCGCGTCGTGTGAGGGGATTGTAGCTCTTATTCGGCTACAGCAGGGGTTGTTTCGGTGATCTCGGGACGGTCCACCAACTCAACCAATGCCATGGGTGCGTTGTCGCCAACGCGGAAACCCATTTTCAAAATGCGTGTGTAACCACCTGGACGTGTTTTGTAACGGGGGCCGAGTTCGGCGAAGAGCTTGACCACGTTGTCGCGGTTGCGCAAGCGGTTGAATGCCAAACGTTTGTTAGACAAAGTAGGTTCTTTGCCGAGCGTGAGCATAGGCTCGATAACGCGACGCAGCTCTTTGGCTTTGGGTAATGTGGTTTTGATGGCCTCGTGCTCGATGAGCGAGTTCATCATGTTTTGCAACATTGCCAGTCGGTGCGAGCTGGTTCTGTTGAGTTTGCGTAGTCCGTGTCCGTGACGCATGGTGTTTCCTTTTTAGATCTTCACTTGTTTTGCCGGCCGCCGTATCAGGTACGGCCAGGGGAGTGGCTGACTGGGGTCAGCACTTGTTGTTATTAAATACGCTTGGCTTCCAAGCCAGCAGGTGGCCAGCTCTCGAGCTTCATGCCCAAGGTCAAGCCGCGAGAGGCCAACACTTCTTTGATTTCGTTGAGCGATTTGCGGCCCAGATTAGGCGTCTTGAGCAACTCGTTTTCTGAGCGCTGAATCAGGTCGCCAATGTAGAAAATGTTTTCTGCTTTGAGGCAGTTGGCTGAGCGAACGGTGAGCTCCAACTCATCCACGGGGCGCAACAGGATGGGGTCAAACTGCTGAGCGCTGCGAGGAGCAGGTGAATCAAAAGCGGCCAACTCATTGCCTTCGAGTTGCGCAAACACAGCGAGTTGTTCAACCAAGATTTTGGCGGACGAGCGAACTGCGTCTTCGGCGTTGATGGCACCGTTGGTTTCGATTTCGACCACCAAACGGTCCAAGTCCGTGCGTTGTTCGACACGGGCGTTTTCGACGCTGTAGCTCACACGCTTGACGGGTGAGAACGACGCATCCAACACAATGCGACCAATAGATTTGTTCACTTCATCTGCGTGACGGCGCATGCTGCCTGGCACATAACCACGGCCTTTTTCAACCTTGAGCTGGATGTCAATCTTGCCGCCTTGCGACAAATTAGCGATGACATGCTCAGGGTTGATGATTTCTACGTCATGCGGTGTTTGAATGTCAGCAGCGGTGACTTGACCTTCACCATCTTTGCGCAAGCTGAGTGTGACTTCGTCGCGGTTGTGAAGTTTGAAGACCACGCCCTTGAGGTTCAACAAAATATTGACCACGTCTTCTTGGACGCCGTCGATGGATGAGTATTCGTGCAACACGCCAGCGATGGTGACATCAGTGACGGCGTAACCGACCATGGATGACAACAAAACACGACGCAATGCGTTGCCCAAGGTGTGGCCATAGCCACGCTCAAAAGGCTCGAGCGTCACCTTGGCTCGGTTGTGGCCGAGTTGTTCTACTTGGATGGCTTTGGGCTTCAGGAGATTGGTTTGCATTCGTTTTTCCTCTCAATGCCCTCGGTTCGTTACACCGGTAAGGCTAGATGATGACCCCTGCACACAGGTGCGGGCAGGGCGACGGATTCAAAGGGCCAACAAGCCCCGGTTAACGCGAATACAACTCGACAATCAGCGATTCGTTGATGTCGGCAGCAAATTCGTCACGGTCAGGCGCCTTCTTGAAGATGCCTTCGGCTTTGTCAATGTTGACATCGACCCAAGCAGGGATGCCTACTTGAGTGGCCAGTTGCAAGGCTTCTAATACGCGGCCTTGCTTTTTAGATTTTTCGCGCACACCCACCACATCACCTGACTTGACGAGGTAAGAAGGGATGTTGACTTGGTGGCCATTCACGGTAATGGCTTTGTGCGACACCAATTGACGCGCTTCAGCACGTGTGGAGCCAAAGCCCATGCGGTAGACCACATTGTCCAAACGTGATTCCAGCAAAGACAACAGGTTGTTACCTGTGTTGCCCTTTTGCTGGTCAGCCATGGCGAAGTAACGGCGGAACTGACGCTCCAACACGCCATACATGCGCTTGACCTTTTGCTTTTCACGCAGCTGCAAACCGAAGTCAGACATGCGCTGACCAGAGGTGCGGCCATGTTGGCCTGGTTTGCTGTCAAATTTCGCCTTGTCACTGATAGAGCGTCGTGCGCTCTTCAAGAACAAGTCGGTGCCTTCACGGCGAGAGAGTTTGGCCTTAGGGCCTAAGTAACGTGCCACTTGAACTTCCTTTTTGTCAACTGCCCGCAGCGAGTGCGGGGAGCCGTGGGTGCATTACCCGCGGCGGTGGGCTTGGTGAAAAATTAGATGCGACGGCGCTTTTGCGGACGGCATCCGTTGTGGGGAACCGGCGTCACATCAGAAATGGAATTGATGCGAATGCCCAGGGCCGCCAACGCACGAACTGAAGACTCACGGCCGGGGCCGGGACCTTTGATTTCGACGTCGAGGTTCTTGATGCCCTGATCCATGGCTGCACGGCCAGCCACCTCGGAAGCCACCTGAGCGGCAAACGGTGTGGATTTACGTGAACCCTTGAAACCTTGACCACCCGAGGACGCCCAAGACAAAGCATTGCCTTGACGGTCGGTGATAGTAATGATGGTGTTGTTGAACGATGCATGCACGTGGGCAATACCGTCCGCCACATTCTTGCGGACTTTTTTACGAACACGTTGTGCTGCTGAGTTGACGGGTGCTTTTGCCATGAATATCCCTCTTTATTTCTTCAGCGATTGAGCCGCCTTGCGGGGGCCTTTGCGTGTGCGTGCATTGGTGCGTGTGCGCTGACCGCGCATGGGCAAACCACGACGGTGACGGAAACCGCGGTAGCAACCGATGTCCATCAAACGCTTGATGTTCATGGTGGTTTCGCGGCGCAAGTCACCTTCAATGGTGAACAGTGCAATCTGATCGCGGATTTTTTCCAAATCGGCGTCTGTCAGATCTTTGATTTTTTTGCTGTAAGCAATGCCGGTGGCTTCGCAAATTTTGCGAGCGCGGGTGCGGCCAATGCCAAAAATCGATGTCAAACCGATTTCGGTGTGCTTGTGCGGTGGGATGTTGATACCAGCGATACGTGCCATGTTGTGACCTCTTTAATGCGGTGAAAGATCAGCCTTGACGCTGTTTGTGACGCGGGTCGGTACAGATGACTCGCACCACGCCCTTGCGGCGGATGATTTTGCAATTGCGGCAAATTGTTTTGACCGAAGCCGAAACTTTCATTTCATTCTCCAAAAAATCCTGAAACACGCCCTGCGTATTCCTTGCTAACTCTGCGTGTTCAGCGCCTTACTTGGCTCTGAACACAATCCTTGCCCGACTCAAATCGTAGGGCGTCATCTCAACCGTTACCTTGTCTCCTGGCAGGATTCGGATGTAGTGCATCCGCATCTTGCCGGAGATGTGTCCGAGCACCACATGACCATTTTCTAGTTTGACCCGGAAAGTGGCATTGGGGAGGTTTTCAACAACCTCTCCTTGCATCTGGATGACATCGTCCTTTGCCATGCGCCCAATCAGCCACCTGGTGCCATCTTGAAGTTGGCCTTTTTAAGCAGCGATTCGTACTGCTGACTCATGAGGTAGTTCTGCACTTGGGCCATGAAGTCCATCGTGACCACCACAATGATCAGCAACGAAGTGCCGCCAAAGTAGAAAGGCACGTTGTACTTGAGGATGAGAAACTCAGGTAACAAACAAACGAATGTGATGTAAATGGCGCCTGCAAACGTCAGACGCAACAAAATTTTGTCAATGAAGCGAGCGGTTTGATCACCAGGGCGAATGCCGGGGATAAAGCCACCACTCTTTTTCAAATTGTCTGCAGTTTCGCGGCTGTTAAATACCAAAGCCGTGTAGAAAAAACAAAAGAAGATGATGGCCAAGGCATAGAGCATCACGTAGATGGGCTGACCAGGAGACAGCGCTGCAGAGATGTCTTTGAGCCAGTTCATGCTTTCACCCGCGCTGAACCAACTGACCACGGTCGAGGGCAACAAAATGATGGAAGAGGCAAAGATCGGCGGAATGACACCCGCCATGTTGAGCTTCAAAGGCAAGTGCGATGACTGGCCACCGTAAACCTTGTTGCCGACCTGACGACGAGCGTAATTGACCAAAATTTTGCGCTGACCACGCTCAACAAACACCACAAAGTAGGTAACCAAGCCGACCAAAACCACAATCAGCAAGGCGATGATGATGCTCATGGCGCCGGTGCGAACCAGCTCCAGCAATCCGCCAATGGCGCTGGGCAATCCAGCTGCAATACCGGAGAAGATGATGATGGAGATGCCATTGCCTAGGCCGCGCTCAGTGATTTGCTCGCCCAGCCACATCAAAAACATGGTGCCAGCCGTTAAAGACACCATGGCGGTCACACGAAATACGATGCCTGGATCGTTAACCAAACCTACTGAAGACTCTAATGCCAATGCAATGCCCATGGACTGAAAAATAGCCAAGCCCAAGGTGCCGTAGCGTGTGTATTGGGTGATTTTGCGACGCCCTGCTTCGCCTTCTTTTTTCAGCGCTTCCATGCTGGGCACCACATACGACATCAGCTGCATGATGATGGAGGCAGAGATGTAAGGCATGATGCCCAAAGCAAAAATACTGAAGCGCGACAAAGCGCCACCCGAGAACATATTGAAGAGGCTGAGAATGCCGCCTTGCTGACCATTGAACAACTGTGTGAGCTGATCGGGGTTGATACCAGGGACAGGAATATGTGTACCTATACGGTAAACAATCAGTGCAAGCAGCAAAAAGATAAGCCGACGACGCAAGTCGCCATACTTATCTGTTTTGGGCAAAGCGCTGGTAGCCACGGTATATATGTTCTTTCTTCAGCGCTTAAGCGACAGAGCCGCCAGCGGCTTCGATCGCAGCTTTGGCACCTGCGGTGGCGCCAATACCGTTGAGCTTGACAGCACGTGAAATTTCACCGGTCTTGATGACCTTGACCACTTTGGCCATTTGGCTGACCAAGCCAGCTGATTTGAGCGCCAAAACATCGATGTCGCTGATGTCGAGCAACTGCAAAGAAGTGAGTGTGACTTCTTCGTTGTATTTCAAGGTTTGTGACTTGAAACCACGCTTGGGCAAACGACGCTGCAAAGGCATTTGACCGCCCTCAAAGCCCACCTTGTGGTAGCCGCCTGAGCGAGATTTTTGACCCTTGTGGCCACGTCCTGCGGTTTTACCCAGACCAGAACCTATACCGCGACCTACACGGCGACGGTTTTTGCGTGAACCATCTGCGGGTTTGATTTCATTGAGTTGCATGGCGAAACCTTAGAGTACTTTGACCAGATAACTGATCTTGTTGATCATGCCGCGCACTGCAGGTGTATCTTGCAGTTCGCTGGTGCTGCCGATTTTGCGCAAACCCAAACCACGCACAGTGGCGCGGTGAGATTCTTTGGTGCCGATGGGGCTGCGCACCAATTGCACTTTGACCGTTGAAGAAGATGTAGACATGTCGTTACTCCGGATTAGACGAAGAGGTCTTCGACGCTCTTGCCACGCTTGGCCGCAACTTCTGCAGCGGTGGTGGATTTGATCAACGCATCAAGTGTTGCGCGAACCATGTTGTAGGGGTTGGATGAACCATGGCTTTTGGCCACGATGTCCGTAATGCCCATGACTTCGAACACTGCGCGCATAGGACCGCCAGCAATGATGCCCGTACCCTTGGGCGCAGGTGCCATTTGCACATTGGCTGCACCGTGGTGGCCAGTGACGTTGTGGTGAATGGTGCCGTTTTTCAAAGACACTTTGTGCATATTGCGACGGGCTTCTTCCATCGCCTTTTGCACAGCAGCAGGCACTTCTTTGGATTTACCTTTGCCCATGCCAACGCGGCCATCGCCATCACCAACCACGGTGAGTGCAGCGAAACCCAAAATACGACCACCCTTGACCACTTTGGTCACACGGTTGACCGCGATCATTTTTTCCTTCAGACCGTCGTCACGACTGTCGTCTTGCATTTTTGCTTGAACTTTTGCCATGTGTGTATCCGTCTTCGGTTAGAACTGCAAGCCGGCAGCACGTGCGGCATCGGCCAATGTTTTGACACGACCGTGGTAGGCGAAACCTGCACGATCGAAAGCGACCTTCTCAACGCCAGCTGCTTTGGCTTTTTCAGCGATACGCTTGCCCACGACTTCAGCTGCAGCTTGGTTGCCACCTTTGCCGCTTGCGCCCAAGCTCTTGCGAATATCGGCCTCAGCTGTCGAAGCAGATGCCAGCACCTTGGTGCCATCGCCAGAAATGACGCTGGCATAAATGTGCAAATTGGTGCGGTTGACGGTCAAACGTGCGACGCCTTGCGTGGCAATGCGAATACGGGTCTGGCGGGAGCGGCGGATACGCTGCTGTTTTTTGCTTAGCATGTGGCAGCTCCTTATTTCTTCTTGGTTTCTTTGATGACGATTTTTTCGTCAGAGTAGCGAATGCCCTTGCCTTTGTAAGGCTCTGGAGGACGCACCGCACGAATTTCAGCAGCGATTTGACCCACACGTTGGCGGTCAGCGCCTTTGATGATGATCTCGGTAGGCACAGGTGTTTCCACCTTGATACCAGAGGGCATGTCAAAGTTGACAGGATGGGAATAGCCCACAGCCAAATTGAGTTTGTTGCCTTGGGCCGCCGCTTTGTAGCCGACGCCGACCAAATTGAGTTTTTTCTCAAAGCCTTTGGTGACACCAACGACCATGTTGTTGACCAATTGACGCAACGTGCCGCTCATGGCATTGGCTTCGCGGCTTTCGTTGGCTGGTTCAAAACTGAGGTTGTCTGCGCTGCGCACCACTTTCACCAATGCGTTGTTGGCGATGGAGAGATTGCCACCACTGCCTTTGACATTGATGTGCGCTTCATTGATAGCCACATCCACACCTTGTGGAACGGCGACTGGCATTTTTCCGACTCGGGACATATTCGTTTCTCCCTTAAGCCACGTAACACAAAACTTCGCCGCCGACGCCGGTGGCGCGGGCTTTGCGATCGGTCATCACACCTTGGGGGGTGGTGACAATAGCCACGCCCAGTCCGTTCATGACTTGGGGAATAGCGTTGTGGCCCTTGTAAACACGCAAGCCAGGGCGAGAGACGCGCTCAATGCGCTCAATCACAGGACGACCTGCGTAGTATTTCAAGGCAATTTCCAATTCGTGCTTACCGGCTTCGGTTTTGACATGAAAGCCATCGATATAGCCCTCATCTTTCAACACCTGGACGATGGCCAGCTTGACTTTGGAAGAAGGAACCGACACGGTCGGCTTGGCTACCATCTGCGCATTACGAATTCGCGTCAGCAGGTCGGCAATGGGGTCACTCATGCTCATATTGAATATCTCCTGCTGTATTACCAGCTGGCCTTGGTGATGCCAGGAATATTGCCCGCAAAGGCCATTTCGCGAATCTTGGCGCGACCCAAACCAAATTGACGGAAGGTGCCACGTGGTCGGCCAGTGATCGCGCAACGGTTGCGTTGACGTGTGGGGTTGGCGTTGCGGGGCAACTTTTGCAAACCCAAACGCGCAGCGGCACGCTCTTCTTCACTGTGCTTGGCATCGTTTGCCACGGCCTTCAGTTCAGCGTACTTTTTTGCGTACTTAGCGACCAGTTTGTCGCGTTTGAGTTCGCGTTCAATCAAAGCTACTTTAGCCAAAGGGCACCTCAGTTCTTGAAGGGGAAACGGAAGGCGGCGAGAAGTGCTTTGCACTCGTCGTCGGTCTTGGCCGTGGTGGTGATGCTGATGTTCATGCCGCGCAGGGCATCAACCTTGTCGTACTCGATCTCGGGAAAGATGATTTGCTCTTTCACGCCGATGTTGTAGTTACCGCGACCGTCAAAAGCACGGCCGGAGATACCGCGAAAGTCACGCACACGGGGCAAAGCCACGGTCACGAAACGGTCGAGGAATTCATACATGCGAACGCCACGCAAAGTGACCATGCAACCAATGGCTTGCTGCTCACGGATTTTGAAACCCGCAATCGCTTTACGCGCCTTGGTCACCACAGGCTTTTGGCCAGCGATTTTGGTGAGGTCGCCCACCGCATGGTCCATGACCTTTTTATCGGCAACCGCTTCTGACACACCCATGTTCAGAGTGATTTTGGTCAGACGCGGCACTTCCATTGGGGATTTGTAGCCGAATTTTTCGGTCAACTCGGGGACCACTTTTTCACGATAGTGTTGTTGGAGTCGTGCCATGTTCATGCCGCCTTGATGACTTCACCACTGGACTTGAAGATGCGAACCTTCGAGCCATCGGTATTGACCTTGATGCCCACGCGATCGGCTTTGCCGGTGGTGGCGTTGTAAATGGCGACATTGGACTGGTGAATAGGCATGCTTTTTTCAATCACGCCGCCAGTGGTGCCCGCCATGGGATTGGGTTTGGTGTGCTTTTTCACCACGTTGATACCGTCGATCAAGAGGTGTGAATCATCGGCACGAACCGCGACTTTGCCGCGCTTGCCTTTGTCGCGTCCTGTGATGACGATGACCTCGTCGCCTTTGCGAATCTTGTTCATGGTCGGAGTCCTTAAAGTACTTCAGGCGCCAAAGACACGATCTTCATGAACTTCTCGGTACGCAGTTCACGCGTGACCGGGCCGAAGATACGGGTGCCGATAGGCTCGAGTTTGGCGTTGAGCAACACTGCTGCATTGCTGTCGAACTTGACCAAGGAGCCGTCGCTGCGACGGATACCCTTGGCAGTGCGAACCACCACAGCGCTGTAAACCTCGCCTTTTTTGACGCGGCCGCGAGGCGCAGCTTCTTTGATGCTCACTTTGATAACGTCGCCAACACTGGCGTAACGACGTTTCGAGCCGCCCAGCACCTTGATGCACAAAACGGATTTTGCGCCGGTGTTGTCGGCCACTTCTAATCTGGATTCAGTCTGGATCATTTCATTTCCCAACTTGTACCGGGTATATGGCTGAAAAACTCAACCACTTTGCCCGATCAGTCTTGGGCCCGTCATCTGCGCCTCGAACCATTTCGCGGCGCTTTTGCTTGGGGCTGTCGTCTGTCTTTGTCTGCTGTTTTAAAAGCAGAGCCGGCTATTATGGCATAGTTTTAAGAGCCCGCAAGCCCCACCTTTTCAATTAAATCCGTATGTAGATGTCAAATACCACTTATTTACTAGCTTTGGACCAAGGCACTTCCAGCTCACGCAGCATTGTTTTCAAGGAAGACGGCAGCGTTTTGGCGTCCGTCCAACAAGAGTTTCGCCAAATCTACCCCCAGCCGGGTTGGGTCGAACACGACCCAGAGGAAATTTGGTCCAGCCAACTTGCCACCGCGCGGCAAGTCTTGCAACAAGCGGGGTTAGGCGCTGAGCAAATCGCCTCCATGGGCATCACCAACCAACGCGAAACCACGGTGGTGTGGCGGCGCGACACCGGCCAAGCCATCTACAACGCCATCGTCTGGCAAGACCGCCGCGCCGAACCCGAGTGCTTGCGCTTGCGTGAGGCAGGTTTTGCGCCCCTGGTGCAGCAAAAAACCGGCTTACTGATCGACGCCTATTTTTCGGCCACCAAATTGCAGTGGATTTTGGACAACGTGCCCAACGCCCGTGCCATGGCGGAGACCGGGCAACTGGCGTTTGGCACGGTCGACAGTTGGCTGATGTGGCAATTGAGCGGTGGGCGTATTCACGCCACTGATGTCAGCAATGCGGCTCGCACCATGCTCTTGAATGTGCACACCAACCGCTGGGACGACGAGCTGCTGGCGCTGTTTCGCATTCCTGCGTCTGTGCTGCCCGAGGTTCACCCTTCAGCCAGCGATTTTGGGTACACCCAAGCGCAGTGGCTGGGTCATGAACTGCAGATTGGCGGTGTCGCTGGCGACCAGCAAAGCGCTTTGTTTGGCCAAGCTTGCTTTGGCGCGGGTCAGGCCAAAAACACCTACGGCACCGGCTGCTTCATGTTGATGCACACCGGCAATGAGTTTCAAACCAGCCACAACGGCTTGATCACCACCAGTGCCGCCCAAGCTGACAGCACGCCTGCCTTTGCTTTGGAGGGCAGTGTGTTCATTGGCGGTGCGGTAGTGCAATGGTTGCGTGACGGACTGCGGGCCTTTGACAAAAGTGCCGATGTACAAGCCTTGGCCGAGAGCGTGCCCGATTCGGGCGGCGTGGTGCTGGTGCCCGCCTTCACCGGCTTGGGTGCGCCTTATTGGCAAGCCGATGCGCGGGGTGCGATGGTGGGTTTGTCGCGTGGCACCACCATGGCGCACATCGCACGGGCGGCGCTGGAGAGCATCGCCTTCCAAAGCACGGCTTTGCTGCAAGCCATGAACCGTGACGCCAGCCAAGCAGTCACCGAGCTGCGGGTCGATGGCGGCGCTTGTGTCAACGATTTGCTGATGCAGTTCCAAGCCGATTTGCTGGGCATTCCGGTGCTGCGCCCAGCGGTGGTGGAAACCACGGCCTTGGGTGCGGCCTATTTGGCGGGCTTGAGTTCGGGCATCTACCTCAGCACCGCCGAGTTGTCACGCCAATGGCGGATCGAGCGTTGCTTTGAGCCGCAGATGTCGCGTGACCAAGCACAGGCTTTGATGGCAGGGTGGGAAAAAGCGGTCAGGCAAACAGTGGCAAACTGAGGGCATGACCTCGCTTTCTTCTCTTTTGCTGCCCATGGCCTTTATCGGCGGGGGCAATATGGCCAGCGCCTTGATTGGTGGACTGGTCAAAAACGGCACACCCGCGTCAGCTATTCATGTGGTGGAGCCGCAGGAGGCCACCCGCCAAGCTTTGCAGGCGCAACACGGTGTGCGTGCCATCGCCGCTCCCGATGCGTCGTTGAACAACTGCGCTCTGGTGGTCTGGGCGGTCAAGCCGCAAGTGTTCAAAGAAGCGGCCTTGCTCTCCCAAGCGCATGTTGCCAAAGCCTTGCACCTGAGCGTAGCCGCTGGCATAGTCAGCGACAGCATCGCTACATGGCTGCACACCGAGCGGGTTGTGCGTGCCATGCCCAACACACCCGCATTGGTAGGTTTGGGGCAAACCGGTTTGTTTGCCCGCAGCGCCGTCAGCCCTGAAGAAAAACAGGCCATCAGCGGCATGCTGGGCTTGGTGGGTGAATCGCTGTGGGTGCCGGAAGAAGCCTTGCTTGACGCGGTCACCGCTGTGTCGGGGTCCGGTCCTGCTTATGTGTTTTATTTTCTAGAGGCCATGGTGGATGCCGGTGTGCATATGGGCCTCACGCCTGAGCAAGCGCATCAACTGGCAGTTGGTACCCTGGTGGGTGCAGCAGAACTGGCACGAAGCAGCAGCGACACACCCGCAGTCCTGCGCGAAAAGGTGACGTCTAAAGGCGGCACCACCTACGCCGCTTTGACGGTGATGCAAGACAAAGACATCCGCGCCAGCTTGGTGGAGGCCATGCAAGCCGCTCGCGACAGAGCACAAAGTCTGGGAAAAGAGTTAGGCGGGTAAATCAATACAAGCTAAAAGCCACACCGGCAAACACGGTCGCGCCCAACCAATGGTTCATGCGAAAAGCTTTGAAGCAGCCCTCTCGCTCCCGCTTGTAAATCAAGCCGAAATGCCACATGGCTTGAAAAGCGGCGATCTCCATGGCAAACCACAGCGGCCAACCCAAGCCAAAGCTTTGCAACAGCACCAAACTGCCCAACAGGTAAACCGCGTAAAACAGCAACACCGCCCACACATCCCATCGGCCTAAGGTGATGGCCGAGGTTTTCATGCCAATGCGCAAGTCGTCATCGCGGTCGACCATGGCGTATTCGGTGTCATAAGCCAAAACCCAAAACAGGTTGATGGCGAGCAAACCCCAGGCCACAGGAGGCACCGCTTGCCACACGCCTTGCAGAGTAAGGGGGCCGCCGTTGACCGCGGCAAACGCCATAGGGATGCCAAAGCTGAAGGCCACGCCCAAGACCGCTTGCGGCATGGCGACAAAACGCTTGGCATAGGGGTAGATGAGGGTGACCGCCAAAGCGACGAAGGACCAAGCCACCGTCACCGCGTTGGTGGTGAGCACCAAGCCAAAGGCGCACAGGGCCAACACCGCGCCTGCCGTCAGCGCTTGCTTGACCGACAAGGCCCCCGAGGTGACGGGTCGCTGGGCGGTGCGTTTGACGTGCTTGTCGAAGTCGCGGTCCGCCACATCATTCACGCAACAACCGGCGCTGCGCATCAGAAACGTACCCAAAACAAACACCACCAGCAAATGCCACCCTGGAAAACCACCGCTTGCCAACCACAAAGCACTGAGGGTGGGCCACAACAGCAGCAGCCAGCCCGCAGGGCGATTGAAGCGAATCAGGTCAAGGTAGAGCGCCAGCTTGGTGGGTGGGCGCTGCGGCTCTAGCGGTGTGGCGTCGGTCATGGAAATGGCAAACCGCTTCAGGTAAGTCGATGCACGCCAGGCAACTCGCTGGCCACGATGGCGTTGCGCAAGGCGGCAATGGCTTCGTAGCGAGTGAAACTGCGCCGCCACGCCAGAACCACGCGGCGAGTGGGCGGTGCATCGTCGCCTTCGACGATGGGCAAATAGCGCACGTAGGTGTCGAGGTTTTTCTTCTTTTTCGTCGTCGAGATCAAGGCGTCTTTGGGAAGACTCAAACGCGGCACCAAGGTCACGCCCATGCCCGCAGCCACCATGTGTTTGATGGTCTCTAAGGACGAGCCTTCGAAGCTTTTGCGAATGCCTTCGGCGTCGCTGGAAAAGCGTGCGAATTCAGGGCACACCTCCAGCACATGGTCACGAAAACAGTGGCCATTGCCCAAGAGCAGCATGGTCTCGGCTTTCAATTCGGTGGCGCTGATGCTGTCGCGCTGCGCCAGCGGGTGGTTGCTGGGCAAGGCGGCCAAAAAGGGCTCGTCATAGAGGGGCGCCACCGCCAAACCAGCGTCTGGAAAAGGCTCGGCCATGATGGCGCAGTCAATCTCGCCGGTTCGCAGCATCTCCAACAGCTTGACGGTGAAATTTTCTTGCAGCATCAGCGGCATTTGCGGCGTGATGTCGATGCTGTGTCTGACCAACTCGGGCAGTAAATACGGCGCAATGGTGTAGATCACACCCAAACGCAAGGGGCCAGAGAGCGGGTCTTTGCCCCGTTTGGCGATTTCTTTGATGCTGGCGGTTTGATCCAACACGTTTTGCGCTTGGCGCACGATCTCTTGGCCCAAGGGGGTGACGGTCACCTCGTTGGCGTTGCGCTCAAACAGCTTGACCTGCAACTCTTCTTCCAGGTTTTTGATGCCCACCGACAACGTAGGCTGCGACACAAAGCAGGCCTCGGCAGCGCGGCCAAAATGCTTTTCGCGGGCCACGGCGACGATGTATTTGAGTTCGGTCAGCGTCATGGTGTTTCAGGCTTTGAGAAAGTCGGATTTTCCACCCAACCAGCGCTCTATGTGTTTGGCCGCTTGTACGGGGTGGTGGTCCAGCATGCGGGGGGCGAGTTGACGGGCCCAGTCCAAGAGTTCGAGGTCCACGGTGAGATCCGCAAACCGCAGCATGGCCGCGCCGGATTGGCGGGACCCCAAAAACTCGCCAGGGCCGCGAATGTCTAAATCACGCTTAGCGATTTCAAAGCCATCATTGGTCTCGGCCATGGCCCGCAAACGCTCACGGGCGGTGTCGCTCAAGCGCCCATGCTCACCCAAGCTGTACAGCAGCACACAAGCCGATGCCGCTGCACCCCGCCCGACACGCCCACGCAACTGGTGCAACTGGCTCAGGCCAAAACGCTCGGCGTGTTCGATCACCATGAGCGAGGCATTGGGCACGTCCACCCCTACTTCAATCACCGTGGTGCTAACCAACACGCCCATTTGCCCTTGCACAAAGAGCGACATCACCGCCTTTTTTTCCACCTGCGGCATGCGCGAATGCAGCAAGCCCACCATCACGCCGGGCAGCGCCTCGCACAGCGCTTGGTGGGTGTCGGTGGCGTTGTGTAAATCCAGCGCTTCGCTTTCTTCAATCAAGGGGCAGACCCAGTAAATTTGCCGCCCCTCTTGCAGCTGCACCCGGATGCGCTCGACGATCTCGTCGCGTCGGGTGTCGGCCACCAGTTTGGTGACGATGGGCGTGCGCCCTGGCGGCAACTCGTCGATGGTGGACACGTCCAGGTCGGCGTAATAGCTCATGGCCAAGGTGCGGGGGATGGGCGTGGCACTCATCATCAGCAAATGCGGTTCGCGGGGGGTGCTGTTGCTGGCCTCAGGGTTGGTTTGCTCATCTGACAGTTTTTGCCGCAAAGCCAAACGCTGCGCCACGCCAAAGCGGTGCTGCTCGTCGATGATGGCCAGCCCCAAGCGCTTGAACTGCACCTTGTCTTGAATCACCGCATGGGTGCCCACCACCAGTGCGGCTTGGCCACTGGCCACCAAGGCCAGCATGGCGTCGCGTTCTTTTTTCTTTTGGCTGCCGGTGAGCCACGCCACTTGCAAGCCCAGCGGGGCCAGCACGGGTGCCAGCCAACCCACCAACTTGGCGAAATGCTGCTCGGCCAATATTTCGGTGGGTGCCATCAAAGCGCATTGCCAACCGGCGTCTATGCACTGCGCAGCAGCAAGTGCCGCCACCACGGTTTTGCCCGAGCCCACATCGCCTTGCAGCAAGCGGTGCATGGGAACGGCCCGCGCCACGTCGTTGGCCACTTCGCCCACCACCCGCTGCTGAGCTTGGGTCAGCTGAAACGGCAGCGCCGCATGCAACTGCGCCAGCACGCCTTGCGGGCTGGTGCTGAGCGGAAGCATCGGGGCATTAAGCAACTGCCGCTCGCGCTTAGATTGCAACTGCGAGAGTTGCTGCGCCAGCAATTCCTCGGCTTTAAGGCGCTGCCAAGCGGGGTGGGTTTTGTCCTCCAACTGCGCCATGGACACGCTAGGCGTTGGGTGGTGCAAAAACTGCAGTGCCTGCGCCAAACCCCAGCTGTGCGGGGGCAGGTGTTGCGCGGGAATGGTTTCGTCAAACGCTTGGCTGCGTAATGCTTGTGCCAACCCCCCCTGCACCGCTTTGCGGATGTAGGCCTGGGGCAACTCGGCGCTGCTGGGGTAAATGGGGGTCAAGGCGGTGGCCAAGGAGCCACCTGCGCCTTGAACAGTCGGGTGCATCATGGTGCGGCCCATGAAGCCGCCACGAACCTCGCCGCGCAAACGCACAGAGCGACCCACCTCCAAGGCTTTTTGCATATTAGGGTAGAAATTGAAAAACCGCAGGGTACAGGTGTCGCTGCCGTCATCCACCACCGCTTGCAACTGGCGGCGCGGCTTGAAAACCACATTGCAGCTTTTCACGACGGCTTCGATTTGGATCACCTCGCCATCGCGTGCATCGGCCAACTTCACCAACTGGGTTTCGTCCTCGTAGCGAAACGGCAAGTGCAGCGCCATGTCCACCGGACGCAGCAAGCCCATTTTTCGCAAGGCTTTTTGCGGTGCGCTCAGGGGCTTGGCCGATGCTGGCGCTTTGGGCTCAGAGACTTGAGCGCCAGCCATGCAAGACCATCTCCAACCCCTTGATGAGCAAGATCACCACCATGGGCGACAGGTCCAAACCAGCCACCACAGGCAAGAAGCGCCGCACGGGACGCAGCATGGGCTCGACCAGGCTTTGCAGCCAATAGACCGTGGCCTCGTCCACCCGCAGCCAAGACACCACGATGGACACCACCAACAGCCAAAACGCACCCGACAGCACCAAGGCCAGCAGGTCCAGCACTGCGCCCAGCAACACCGCCACAGGGTTCAGGCTCCCGCCAAACAGCAATGCAATCAGGCCAGCTTGCAGCAGCATGACCAATAACGCACCCACCAGACTGCCCAGATCGACGCGACCCACCTTTGGCAAGATGCGCCGCAGGGGCAACACCAGCCAGTCGGTCAGGCCCACCACCCAGGCACCTGCGCTGTTGCCCAGGCCCACACGCAGGCCCAGCCACAACATATATGCTCGAAGCAAACACATGCCCGCCAGCAGGCTGGCGATGGTTTGCACCACCATCACAACAATCGAATTCATCATGGCTTGGACTTTCTTTGCATGCTGTATTGCACCATACCCACCAAGCGGGTGCGAGAATCTGCCTCCCTTCACTTGGAACGGGCCTGTTCAGCCCTCAAGCACATGACATCTCTCACGCCGTCTCGTCAGTTCACCCTCAGTGATTTCGACTTTCACCTCCCCCCCGAACTGATCGCCCAAACCCCAGCGCCTGAGCGCAGTGCATCGCGCTTGCTCGATGGCCGTGGCGCTGTGCCGGTGGACCGCATTTTCAAAGACCTGCCCAGCTTGCTGCTGCCTGGTGACTTGCTGGTGTTCAACGACACCCAGGTGGTGCCTGCGCGTTTATTTGGTGAAAAGGCCAGCGGCGGTCAACTGGAACTCTTGGTGGAACGGGTGTTGCCTGTGGCGGAGGGCGAGCCACCCCACCAAGTGGTGGCCCACATGAAGGTGAGCAAAAAACCTGCGGTGGGCTCGGTGTTGCGCATGTTCTCTAGAGGTGGCTCATCGGTAGCTTTTGAAGTAACACTTTTAGGAAGATGGCCCAATGCTGATGGCCCGCTGTTTCGGTTTACTTTCAGCGATGAACCCTTGGCGCTGATGCGTGCCCACGGCCATGTGCCCCTGCCTCCATATATAGAGCGGGACAAACACAGCATGTCTGCCGAAGACGTGGCACGCTACCAAACCGTGTTCGCCAAACACCCCGGCGCGGCAGCGGCACCCACGGCGGCACTGCATTTTGACGAGGCGCTACTAAGCCAGTTGCAAGACATGGGCGTGCAGCGTGCCAGCGTCACCTTGCATGTGGGTGCTGGTACGTTTTCGCCCGTGAAAACCGAGAAGATCACTGAGCACCGCATGCACAGCGAGTGGTACAGCATCCCGGCTGCCACCTTGCAAGCCATCGCCGATTGCAAAGCGCGGGGTGGGCGGGTGGTGGCGGTGGGCACGACCACGGTGCGCACGCTTGAGAGCTGGGCCCGCAGCGGCATGACCGAGGGCGACACTGACATCTTCATCACACCGGGTTTTGCTTTCAAAGTGGTGGATGTGTTGATCACCAACTTCCATTTACCCAAAAGCAGCTTGCTGATGCTGGTGGCGGCGTTTGCGGGCTATGAGCGCATGCAAGCGCTGTATGCCCACGCGGTGAAGCAGGCTTATCGGTTTTTCAGCTATGGCGACGCCATGCTTTTATCGCGTCACAACTGAGTCCGTCTTTGCGCCACCTCGTCATTGCGAGCGAAGCGAAGCAATCCCTCATTCCGAAAGCGTCATTGCGAGGCCGTAGGCCGAAGCAATCCCCCGACAAGCCCCGCGCCACAGGCTCGGCCTCGCCTCCATGCTTGCACAACGTCGGCTACGGCCGACCTGCGGCACGGGTCTTGCAGACCGCTGACGGTTAAGTGCAATCAGGGTTTGGAAAAGTACTGTACACCCGCCAAGCCTTGGTAATCCGCGTCTTGCGTCCAAAGAGTGGCTTGGTGTTCTAACGCCATGGCGTACATGGCTGCATCGGCCATGGCGAGTTGGTGTTTGAGGGACAACTCGGCTGCCGCAATAGCCAGCGCATCGGTGAAATCGATGATGGGCGCTCGGCGCATCAGGTTCAAACAGGTGTCACGCAAATCAGCAGGCAGTTTGCGTGACAGCACGCGGTGAACTTCGTACAGGTTGATGCTGGTGACCAGTAGCTCGTCCGTTTTTTCGATGATAGGCTTGAACTTGGGTCCATTCTGACCAGCCAAAAAGAACTCAATCCAGCCAGATGCATCCACCATGTTCATTCGTAGTCCTTATCGGGTTCTTTGGGCGGCTCGATATCGCCCAAGTCATAGCCTTTGAGGATGCCGTAATAAGCACTCATGGGCAGTAAAGGCGTGATCACTAATTCTTTGCCCCGCACTTCAAACTGAATTTGCGAACCCGGCTCTATACCCAACTGCGTTCGCATGGCCACGGGCAGGGTGACCTGCCCTTTGCTTGAAACCACTGCATTGCTTGACATATTCACCTCGCTTTACCAAATTGAAAAGTAAAGCATATTATGAAGTAAGCAATATTTAAAGAACATATGATTTTTTAAAAAATTATGACGCAGTTAAAAATAATTTTAAAATAGTATAAAAATTCATTTTTATGATAAATAAAGTTTTATTAATTGCTTTGACATTATCTTTTTCTACTATTTTCCTCCGATCAACTTTTTTGGATTCTGAAAATGGCTACAAAACCTTTAGCAAAATCTTTAGCAAAACCAAGCAACCCGCTTTGGCCTGATGAGCAATATGGCTTTATCGCGGATGAAATAAGCCGTACTCAATTGATAATGCCAAGATCCATCATTGACACTGACAAATCAAACCTTGTCGCTGGTACCAATGGCAACGATGTCATATTGGGTAACGGTGGTAATGACACGATTTTGGGCTTTGCAGGAAATGACTACCTCAAGGGTGGTGATGGCGATGACAGTCTGTTTGGACACGATGGAAACGACTCCCTTTTTGGTGATTTAGGTAATGATTATTTGAATGGCGGTTTTGGCAGCGACACCTTAATGGGTGGGCTCGGAAACGACACCTATGAATACAACGGTATCAGCACCACAATTGTTGAAAAACAAAATGAAGGTACAGATACTGTCCTCAGTTACAGCAACTACGCCCTGGGAGAGAACCTAGAAAACCTGAGGATGCAAGGTAATGCCAATTTAACTGGAACTGGCAACGCGCTGAACAATGTTTTGACAGGCAATAGCGGGAAAAATATATTGGCAGGGGGCGCTGGCAACGACACGCTTGATGGCGGCTTGGGCGCAGATACCTTGAATGGCGGCACTGGCAATGACACCTACTACGTTGACTTTTTAGATACGGTTGTAGAAAAGGCGAGTGAGGGTATAGACGAAGTAAACAGTTCGGGCTCTTACAAGCTAGGTGACAATTTAGAAAACCTCAAGCTGCTCGGTAGAGAGAATGTAAAAGGTTTTGGCAACGCTTTGGACAACATGATTACCGGCAATGACGGTAGAAATGAGTTGACAGGTGACTTGGGCAACGACACCTTGGATGGTGGTTTGGGACGCGATACCTTGGTTGGTGGAATGGGTAACGACTCTTACATCATCAACTCAACTGAAGACACCATTGTTGAGCTCGACAAATCCGGCACAGATACCGTTCTCAGTTCAGTCAATTTTAGGCTGAGCAACAACCTAGAAAACCTCACCCTGACGGGTATCTCTAACATCGATGGGTTTGGCAGTGATGTAAACAATACGCTGACTGGCAATCAAGGAAACAATTTATTAGGCGGCGGCTTCGGCGATGACACCCTCTTCGGTGGCGCAGGCAGCGACAGGCTTTATGGCGATTTTGGCAATGACTTTCTGACCGGTGGTGCGGGCAAGGATATTTTGTTTGGCGGAGGTGGTGCTGACACTTTCGTTTTGAATTCACTCAAAACGGACGATTCGGATACCATCTTGGACTTCAGCAAAGGAGACAAAATTGCTTTGGATAAAAGTGTCTTTACTTACTTTAAAGACAATGCAGTCACCATTTCTGACACCCTTCCCACAGGTGATAAGTCAACGCTGTATTTCAATTCAGCGGAAAAAAATCTCTACTACATTGATGCGCAAAATTTAACCAATGTTCCGGCACAGAAGTTCCTTATTGCACGTTTCGAAGCACCACAAAACATTGGATTGACCGCTCAAGATTTCACTGTCATTGGTTAATCTCTCTGTTTGTTAGCCTGAACCTGCTGGCCCCAAAGGGTCAGCAGGTTTTTTTTGGTTTGTGCGACGCCACTTAAACTGCCCCCATGCTGACATTCGACCTCCTGAAAACCGAAGGCCTGGCCCGCCGTGGCCGCCTCACCCTCAACCACGGCGTGGTGCAAACGCCCATCTTCATGCCGGTGGGCACTTACGGCACGGTCAAGGGCGTCATGCCACGCAGCCTGCACGAGATGGGAGCGCAAATCATTTTGGGCAACACCTTTCACCTGTGGATGCGGCCTGGGCTGGACATCATGCAAAGCTTTGGCGGCTTGCACCAGTTTGAGAAATGGGACAACCCCATACTCACCGACAGTGGCGGTTTTCAGGTGTGGAGCTTGGGTGCGATGCGCAAAATCACCGAAGAAGGCGTGCATTTCGCCTCACCGGTGAATGGCGACAAGCTGTTCATGTCGCCCGAGGTGAGCATGCAAATCCAAACCATCTTGAACAGCGACATCGTCATGCAGCTGGACGAATGCACGCCTTACGAGACCAACGGCAAACTCACCACCGAGACCGAGGCCGCCAAAAGCATGGAGATGAGCTTGCGCTGGGCGCGTCGCTCGCAAGACGAGTTTGCCAAGCTGAACAACCCCAACGCCTTGTTTGGCATTGTGCAAGGCGGCATGTTCGAGAACCTGCGCGAAGCGTCGCTGGAACAACTGGTGGCCATGGACTTCCCCGGCTACGCGGTGGGCGGCGTGAGCGTGGGCGAGCCCAAAGAAGAGATGCTGCACATCATGGCACACACCCCGCACCGCTTGCCTGCCCACAAGCCGCGCTACCTGATGGGTGTGGGCACACCGGAAGATTTGGTTGAAGGCGTGTGCTGCGGCGTGGACATGTTCGACTGCGTCATGCCCACGCGCAATGCCCGCAACGGCACGCTGTTCACCCGCTATGGCGACTTGAAGCTGCGCAACGCTCGCCACAAAGCCGACCCGCAACCGATTGACCCCAGCTGCACCTGCCATGCATGTGCTGGCACCTCGGGGGTGAGCTGGAATGACGGCGGCCGCGAAGGTTTCAGCCGCGCCTATATGCACCACTTGGACCGCTGCGGCGAAATGCTCGGCCCCATGCTGGCCACCATCCACAACCTGCACTACTACCTGAACCTGATGCAAGAGGTGCGCGATGCACTGGACGCGGGGGACTTTGCGGGGTTTGTGGCGAGGTTTAAGGGAGACAGGGCGAGGGGGGTTTGAGGGGGCTCATGTCAACGTCAAGGCGTGATGTCCCTTAAAGCAGTCACGCTATGCGATTTGCCCAATATCCAGGCTTTCTCCTATGGTGCATAAGGGCGACGACGAGGATTTCTGTGTCGCTCGCCCTGTAAACCACGCTAAAGGGAAAGCCTTTCACTGGTCGGCTGCGGGCGCCTTTGGGAAAGGGAGCCCCACCGCTTGGATTGGAGACAGCATTTTTTACCGCGCTTTCGACAGCATGTTCAAACTTGATGCCCAATCCATCACTGACGTTCGAGTAGTAGGCAACTTCCTTCAATAGCTCGGCCTCGACGGCCGGGAGGAAACGCGACTTGATCACCGGGCGATACTTCGCGCCTTAGCAAAAACTTCGTCGGCGTCTATGCTGTTGACTTCTCCGCGGTCGTATTCGGCCAAGCGGCGCTCAATCTCAAGCTCCCAGGCTGCCTCAACTTCGGCAATGGCTGGTTCATGGAGTGACTCAAGCAAAATATCTACCAAGCGTGAACGATCTTCCGGTAATAGCGCCTTGCCACGCTGTGCGAGTTCTGTAACTTGATCGTGCATAACAATCTCCGTGGAGCAGACACCTGAAGTTTATAACGCTTGGCTGTACTTGGCAGCCGTAATGAACTGCCCAAAGGTCTCGCACCAGACGATGACAGCGGTGTACTTTGCAGGGTCAATGTTTGCTGGCACGGCAACAACGAAGTTTTCGAAGGTTTTGACGTCCCCAACTCGGACCATGCTGTCCTTGAGCCGGTTGAAGTCGGCCTCAGTTTCAACGAATTCGGGAGAGAGATAGAGCTTGTAGTCCGGCCCCGGAGCGAGCTTTCCGGAGAGGGAGATGGCGGTGGGCGCGATGGATACGGTTCCTTCGCCCCAGTGGAGCGCGTCGCTGCCTTTCAAGGCTCGCTTGAACTGTCCAGTGAACTGGGTCTGGGCAGTAGCAGCCTTGATCTCTTCTGCAGTCGGTGCCGCCGGTGCTATCAGGATTGGCAAGGCGTAGATGCCAACAGCGAACCCTGCTGCAGCAAACGCGGTATGAGATACAACGAGCAGAAGCGCTTTTCGGGTGTTCATGGTTTTTGGAGAGGGAAGGACTTTCGCTTGTGCAGCTTAACGTTTGAATGTTGGCGCCGCCGTCAGCAGGCTGCCCCGAATAAGGGGTTAGGCGTCAATCGGTGAAATTGGAGCGTAGGCGCCTGCATGTCGATCTACGTTGTACGCCAATCCGCCGCCATGCTTGAAGTCGTCTGTGTGCGATCGGAGCTCCTCTGAGTCTGATTCAAAGAGCGTGAATCGATAGCGCTTCCCGAAGGCCGCCTGTCCAGATTCGACTTGTATCTGTAGATCGAGCGTGTACTCGCCTGGGAGCCAGACAAACATTCGATTGAACATATCCAGAAACGGCTGAACGAACTCGGCATCAGCAACAACAAGTTCTTTGTCTTTTTCATCCTGCTCCGCAAGCTTGCGACGAATATTTGAGCGCAGTTCGGACTCACGCTCACGATAGAACTTTTCAGTATTCCTATCGAATAGCTGCAAGAAACTTGCCCCGTGAGCCCAGGCCTCTGACGGACGAAGCGTGAACGGTACGAAGAGGACAGCGGACGTGGAACTCGGTGTCTCGAAGAAGTTGACGATTGGATACACCCCGAGGGCGCTACCATCGCGTGCAAGCGCGACGGTTATTGATCGGACTCGGACTTCGCGTCCTCCAATGTTCCGGATGCCGACGAACATACCAAGATTCGGATTGCCGACCTTATGGGTCAACTGCACGCGACTGTGGACCTCAACCTCAAGTCGGGACGGGCGAAACCAAAGTCGGACTGGTGGCAACTGCGTGAGGATCAGAGCAAGTACCGCCACAACCGCAGACCAGAATTGCCAATCCATATATAGGGGAGCTTGTGAAGCTGGCATGGGTGGAGTTGTGACGCTTAACGTAATGTAGACCGCAAAGCCCAGTGAATACATCCGGCCCCAGTCGACACATCTTTTTGTAGGCATTCCCGCCAGCCGCTTGAGACATGGCTTGCAACTAAATATTTTCTTTTCATGTATGAACTTCCCACGGAACTGGCGCTCCCCATTTGAATTCGACCCGCCTACTCGACCAAGCATGAAAGCAGACGCAAAAAAATAAGCACTATAGCCTCAAAAATTTATTAATTTAATTTCAAGTAACTCATTTTTTACAGTATGGCTTCGGTCTGTTTGCCAAAAGTGCACCCCCAATTCAATTCGCAGAAGGCCACAACCCAGCAAAAACAAAAGAAAGCAGCCGATGGTGGCGTATGGACAGCAGATAACCGGTCACGTTCACACCCAACCAACTACTTAAGTCGTTGACCCCAACTCCGTGAAGTTGCTGATCTTGACCGCCCCGTCAGGAAAACGGGCAATGATGTCCAACTCGCCGCCCATGGCTTCGATGTGACTGCGCAGCGTGGACAGGTACATGTCGGTGCGCTTTTCCATTTTGGCAATGGATGGTTGCTGCACGTTCAGAACTTCGGCGAGCATTTTTTGCGACAAGCCACGTGCTTGGCGCAGTTCGTGAAGCGGCATCTCCGACAGCATGGCTTTGGCCTTTTTGTTGGCTTGTTGTTGTGCTGTAGGGCTCATGGCCGCACGCAGTTCAGAAAATTTCTTGGCCATCAGTTTTTTCCTTCACGTCGAAGTTGTAGCTTCAAAGGAATATTTCTTCAAGGCCACAACCCCGCAAAATCAAATGAAAGCTGTCGATGGTGTCTGATTGACAGCAAATACACAGGCTCGGTTTCATCGATGACGGTATAGAGCATCAGGTAGTCGCCATGCAGGTACTCACGCAAAGCGTTTGCAGCACCCACTGGCAAAGAGGCAAGCAGGGCCAGCGCCTCGGCTGACTGGGGTGGGTTGGCCAAATAGGGGCGGCCAATACGCGGAAAGCGCCTAAGGTTGGGAATGACAGTGGTGCGAATGTTGTCCACCAAATCGTCAAAAGCAAACGCTGCATTTGCTTCGCCCAAAAACGCTTCAATCGAGTTCAGTCGCTCTAGAAAACTGGCGGTCAGCTCAACCTGATGCAACTGATCAGACATGCGCTTGAGCTTGTTTTATTTCACGGTATTGGGTGGATTGGCTTTTCGCCGCTGCTGTATTTGCGCCAAAGCTGCGTCAGCCTCTTGGGTGCGGCCAGCTGCAATGTCGGCCAAGCCACGTTTGGCATCGTCAATCAGTAACAAGTGAATACGCTCCCGCTCAAGCCGATGGTAGTAATCGAGCCGGTCCGAATCGATCAGCGCCACATAGCTCTCGCCGTTCTTGGTGATGATTTTTTCGGCTCCCGCTTTGGCCTGGTCGGCCAACTCGGACAGATTGGCGCGTGCCTGCGTGAATGGCACGACATCGCTGGCTGCAAAACCCATGGCCGACTCCTTGAGGACAGATGACAGAATTCTGTGCATTTTATGTCGCAACTTGTCTTGCTTGCTGAGCAGCCCCTTCAGGATTGCTTCACTTCGTTCGCAATGACGAGACTGGCTCAACAAAAATCATCAAGTACAGCCGACTTTTCTCAAACAGGCGTCCTCTGGTCTTGAACCAAGGCCCCAAACGCCAACACATCGGCATCATGTGCAGGCTCTAACCAAGGTTCTTTCAAGGCGTCTTGGTACCAAGCTTGCATAGCAGGCAAGGCCAGCAAGGTGTCCACATACGCTTGGCAAGCCTCTGACAGTGGCAAGGCGTAGGTTTGCACCCGAAACGCAATGGGGCAGTAAAACGCATCCACCGCGGTGAACTTTTCTCCCGCCAAAAACGGGCCGCCAAAACTTTGCAAGCCCTGTGTCCACAGTGTTTGCAACCGCTGTAAATCACTCAACAAACCACTGGGCAAAGGCTGGTGCAGTTTGACCCGCACACCGCAACTCATGGGACAGACTTTGCGCAACTGGCCAAAGCCCGAGTGCATTTCTGCTGCCGCACTCCGCGCCCATGCCCGCGCTTGGGCGTCAGCGGGCCACACGGCTGGGTGTTGCTCGGCCAAATATTCGGCAATCGCCAAGGTGTCCCACACGGTTTGCTCGCCATCCACCAACAAAGGCACTTTGCCGCTGGGCGTGAAAGCTTCAAAGCCACACGGCCCGCCACCCATGGGGAAGGGGTGAACGCTTTCTTCAAAAGGAAGACTCAAGGTCTTCATCAGCGACCAAGTGCGCAAAGACCAAGAAGAGTAGTTTTTGTTAGCGATGTGTAGGTACATCACAAAATAATACTTTAAAAGAACTCATTAAAAATGGATTAATGAGAATTATTCCTATTTGTATACAATATTTTCTTTAACTTGGGTCTCAACAAATGACTGCGACTGCCTTTACAAACCCCTTGTGTATTTTATTGATTTGTATTTCCCCTGCTGTAGCGCTTGCTGGTCGGCCACTCCTGATAGATGATGCCGCAACCAATTCAGCAGGCCATGGTCATATCGAGAGCTGGTATGACACCGAAGAGCGGACATTCAATGTGGCGCCAGCATTTGCCCCTATTGATGGTTTAGAACTCGGTGCGGCGATAGCCAAAAGCAACTCCAGTGGCGAGACCTCTTACAGTCTTCAAGTGAAAAAGTTATTCACATCACCCCAAGAAAATGGATGCAATACAGG